>JAGPDK010000391.1 GCA_018057605.1 Kofleriaceae bacterium
TTGTAATCCTATGGCCGACCAAACTACCGGTACATCGTCTGAGAGTTTAGAAGCAGCCGAGCGGCTCGAGGCGCGCGTCCGGGCCGCGATGCGTGCCTTGGATGCGGCTATTGCGCCGGAAGCGTACGAACTCGGGGCGGCCAGCGTAATGACTCGGCTCGATGACGCCAAGACCCTTTCCAACTTGCCTGATCTGGAGACGTTGATGACGAACGAAACGGATTCTTCTGTACCTACGCTTATTTCCGCTGACGCCACGCCACTGCCCATGCGCGCTGTGGTGCCTGTGGAAGCACCACAGGTCGTGGCCCGTCAAATTAGTGAGGATTCGGGTCTGCATGACCTGAAAAACCTCGCCGCTTCGGCTAAGAGTCGAATTACCACGCGGCGTGGCACAGCCCCGCCCATCGACGATGACGCTATGTTGGCGGCGGCGTCCGCGAGTTTCAAAGCGATGGCATTGCCGGAACCGGCACGGATTGTGTCCTTGCCTAATCCAGGGATCGTCCCAGCGCTGGCGCGTGCGCCCAAAGCGACCCAATCGGAGATGATGATTGCGTCAGCCGCCATGCCTGCGACCGCTGCGTCTTTGCCGATGGCGAAGGCTGCGAATAAAAACGCACTTTACATCGGTGGCGGGCTCGCAGTGGCTGCCGCCGCCGCGGCAGCGTTTTTTGTCCTTGGTAACAAGGGCGGCGGTAAGGCAACTGCGCCTGCCGACGTCCCGGTTGCCGTCGCTTCGGTGCCCTCGGCCGAACAGTCAACGACAACAGCTGCCGTCGCACCGGCGGCTGTCCCCGCTGATGAGCTGGCGGCCGTGGCAGCTCCAGCACCAGCAGCGCCTACACGCCCGGCTACCACCGGCGCGGCGCACAGCGATTCGAGTTCACGCGTGGAACGCTCAAAGTCCGACTCGCCCGCCGCCAAGGACTCCAACGGTGGAGATGCCAAAGGTGCGAGCGCCACAGCGAAATCTTCGACTGATCCCAAAGCGGTTGTGGCTGCTCCAGTAAAGTCCGACGGTGATGCAGGCTCGGTCGATGATTTGCTTAAGGAAGCCGGTGTTAGCGTTGCAGTGAAGGAATCAAAGCCCACGTTAGACAAAAAAGAGCTAACACGTGATGATATTGCTTCTGTGATGAAGGGCCGCACGGGCTCAGCACAAGCCTGCCTCGGCAAAACCGGTGTAAGTGGCACCGTAGGGGTGAAGCTTTCGGTTGCTCCATCGGGAAAAGTTACCAAAGCGACCGCAACCGGCCCGCTGGCTGGCACACCGACCGGCGACTGCGTCGTGAACGCGGTGAATGATGCAACTTTCCCGCCTTGGGATGGTCGCCCAACCACGGTCATTTACTCGTACTTGCTAAGCGAGTAACCGCGGCTTCTGTCGCCTGCCGCTCGCCTGAGCGCGCCTTGTTTGGTAGCGTTACGCATGAGCACGGGGCGATTTTTTGAAGATTTTACGATTGGCCAACGCATCGTACACGCGCTGCCGCGCACGATTCACGGCGGCGATATTTCACTGTATATCGCGCTCACCGGCGATCGCAGCCCACTTTCATCATCAACCGAGTTTGCGCGGTCGTTAGGATTCGTACGCGAACTAGTCCCGGACTTGTTGGTGTTTCATGTAGTGTTTGGCCAAACGGTGGCCGACGTTTCGTATCGTGCCGTGGCAAATCTTGGTTACGCTGACGTGCGGTTTGTGCGTCCGGTGTTTCCTGGCGATACGCTTTCGTCCGAAAGCGAGGTTATAGGCGGTCGCGAGACAACCGGAAAAGATGCCGGCGTCGTTTATGTCCGCACTGTGGGGTGCAATCAAAAAGGCCAAGAAGTGCTGACCTTTGCGCGCTGGGTATTGGTGCCAAAACGCGATCCAGGAGCCCCCTGTGCATCGGCAAGTATCCCGGTGCTACCCGCGTTGGTTGAAGCCAGCACGATCCCAGTGCCGGTAGCGCTCAACTTGCAACGATTTTGGGATGTCTCGTGGGCGACAGGCAGCGCTATGCGCTGGCATGACTATGCCGTCGGGGCCCGTTTCGACCATCCGGGTGCGATGACCATTGAAGAGTCTGACCACATGCAAGCGACCCGGCTGTATCACAACAGCGCGCAAGTGCATTTTGATGGTCACGGGATGGCCGCGTCGCGTTTTGGCAAACGCTTGGTGTACGGCGGTCATGTGATCAGCGTGGCCTGGGCTCTGGCGCAGCAATCCCTTGGCAATGCGTTGCTCATGGGCGCTTGGAGTAGCGGCGTTCACGCAGCGCCAACGTTTGCTGGTGACACGCTGCGCGCAACGTCGCACGTGCTGGCTCGAGCTGAGGTTGCGGGGCGCGCCGATGTTGGCGCGGTTCGGTTGAGCTTGGTTGCGAGCAAGAATCTGGACGAGTCAGCGGCCGGCAGTTTGCCCGCCCCGAGCGGCGGCAATCGGGCGGCTGCAGTTGTGCTAGAACTCGATTTTTGGGTGTTAGTGCCGCGTTAATGGCCGAGGGCCGCAGCCGTAACTAGCGGTTTTTCACGCATCGGGTTGCGTTGATTTGATGAACGAACACGTACGCTTAGCGCTTCGGTCGGGGCGCATGCGCCAAGCTAGGTAACCAGCTGCACCAGCAAACACAGCGAGGATGGCGATGGCTGCGCCAACCAACGGCCAACGTGATGCGGCGGCCAGCGTCCATGGCCCCACTTTTACCAATGAGATTGTTGCCGGTTCGGGCCGGACAACAATTGCACTTGGCGGCAGCCCGGTTACTCGCGCAACATCGTTGGTTATGGCCGTGGCATTCGCCTTGGCATCAACGGTTACGACTGCCGCGGTTGCGGTTACTGCAACGCGGTGCACGCCAGGCAGCAGCGCTACCGCGCGCTCTGTTTGTTGGAAGCTGACCGTGCGTTTTGGGCGGTCTTGCGCATCGGGCTGCGGCAACTGCGGAATACAAGCGCTCAGGGAAACGATCAGTGCGCTTAACCGCAAGAGCTTAGGTCTCGCGGCGCAGCGATCGTCACGGCTAGCCCACCACTGCATAGATCGGTTCGACGCTACCACAGCTTTGACTGTGAAATCGTCGAGGTGTTATGCAAGCGCGGTGGATCCTTGGTTGCATGCCGGTCAACTCACGCTTCGAGCCAACCGGGCGAAGGTTGTTAGCTGGGGGCTGACCGTCGCCCTTGCCGCTCACTCTCGGCGGGGCTGCGCACGCCTTACCGTGACTGACGGCTGGGCGCTGCGTTCGCCATGAACGCGGCCCGCATTGTCGTTGCCTTGTTGGCCCGCGATGATACTCGCGGGTTATTGCGACGCGCCTTGCGCCTCGCAAAACTGGAACACACGCGTTCGTTAGTCGATATCTCACGGCGCGAGGCGGCTGACGCGTTGGCTACGATGTTTGAAAGTGACTTCGTTGCATTACTCAATTTGTTGGCGCGGCTCGAACTAGCCGGCTTGGCGGTCCGCGTGCCACTTCCCACCCCGGCGATTCGGGCATTGCCGGCAACCGCCTCGGTTGCTGAACTGCGCGCTGCGCTCTGGCAATGGGGGGCTATTATTGAGGCTGGCAGTGAGGCATGGATCGGCACCGCATTGCAGCCAATGCCGCACCTGCTTGCCGGGTATCTAGTCCAACATCGTCCGGCGCTGGGTGCGTATGGCGCAAATGCGCTTTGGCCGCGACCGGTGCCGCCCCCGCGCGATGCGCAGCCGCCGTTGGCTGAGCCGGCCACCGTTGAGCAACTCCTCGACGCAGCCGATGCCTTGGTCGGCGTGAGATTGGGGCCGCGCGGGGTCGACAAAGGCGCGTGGGGCCAACGGGCGGCGCGCTTGCTTGGCGTCATTGATCGTGGTGACGACGAACCCGACTGGCGTGGTGATGTTGAAATCAAAACGGTGCCGGTGCAACGCGATGGCCAAGGCTGGTGGCGTATCGCCGAAGATCCGGCAATATGTATGGCGGCGGGCCGACCGATGGCGAAGCTGGCAAGGGTGTTGTGGTTGGTCCGCGCATCGCTTGCAGATGCCGATGCAACCATTTTGTCGTGGTATTTTCTCGAATGCGACTCGTTTATAGCCGGCTTGGCGGCGCGTGATCTGCATCAGCGCCCCAAAGGCCCACGCGGCACGTCGGCCCGTGGTTGGTATTTACACAAACGGTTCTTCGCCGATGCCGGCCTACTGGCGACGTTGAACGGTAGCGGTGTTAGGATGGCGACGTGATCATCGACGAACTGCGCATTATCGGCTCGGCCCAAACTGCAACTGTCATGGCCGCCGAATGTATTCGCGTGGCGACGCGCGCGCATATTGGCCGGCCACCGCCGCCGCGTAAAGAAGGCGCGGGGCAATTAGTGTATCCGTTTTCAATGCCACTAGCTCAAGTGGCGGTGCGGTATTTGCGAACCGCAACCCGCGTGCTGTGGGATTGTTATCGCAGCGATGCGCGCCGGTTGGACGATTTGTATTCGGACTTGCTGGCCGACATCGCCCAAGATCGTCGACCGATATTTCGCGATGGCGATACCATTTCGATCGAACCTAAGCGGTTGGTCGATTTCCCTGCTGGCGATCGGCAGATAATCGGTACCGTCAAAAACGCGATGATCGAAGGTGCCGCCAAGCGGCGCATTCAGCTCTCGCTCGATCCCCACGGCGCATCAACTCGTTGGGTGGTGCGGCAAGATGATAGTGGGCAAATTGTATTGTCCCGCGACCTCGGTGGTGGTTCGTTAACCCAACGGGGTTGGCGTCATCAACAAGGCGAAGCACCGCTGCGCGAGCACTTAGCGGCGGTGTTGCTCATGTTGTGTCGATTTGATCCTCGGCACGATACGTTGCTTGATCCGATGTGCGGCTCTGGCACGATTCCCATTGAAGCGATCGCGATGGCGCGCGGTATCGCTCGGCCAGGGCTGCTCGGGCTTTCCGGGCTCGACGCCAACGACGGCCAAGCGCCGCCGCCGCTGTTTGCCGACGCATCGCCGTTGGCGATTGGTTGTGATGTTGACCTCAACGTGCTGCGGATGGCCAGCGACAATGCGCGTGCCGCTGAGGTCGATCAAGATATCGTATTGCAACGCGCTGACTTTGCCGACTTAACACCGGCGCTGGTTGAGGCCATCGCGGCCGAACGTGGGCGCACGATCGATCGCGGGTTGATCGTCGTCAATCCGCCCTACGGCGAGCGACTTGACCCCGGCGATTTGCGGTTGTTGTACGGCATGATGGCCGACACGCTGTCGAAATTCCGCGGCTGGCGCGCCGGCTTTTTGGTAGGCAGCCCGGAATTTGAATCGATTTTTGGCCGCGCAAAAATCAAACAGCCACTGGCCAACGGTCAAATCCGCTCGTACTTTTATTTGTACGAATTCTAGCAAGCCAGCATCGCTTGGGGGTCGATGTGGGCCAGTGCAAGAAAGATTCGCAGCTGCAAAACGTCAACCTTGCGACCTGCGCGCATTCGCGGTGACCAGCGCCACGCGCAACACGCGCGAAATTAGCTTGGTACCAGGCCAGGTGGCGCGCAACGCGGCGTCCCGCCAAGTAATGACTACAACTGTAATAGTTCAGTCGTGTGTTGCCAGATGGATTGCCAGACGGCATCGATGCTTTGCTCACCGTCGAGAATTTCGATGCGTTGGCTTGGACTGAGGCTGGCATTGACGCGTTCGTAGCCTGCGGCCACGCGTTGTTGCATCGGTAGATCTTCAAAC
>JAGPDK010000392.1 GCA_018057605.1 Kofleriaceae bacterium
CGTCATCCCAAATTGGCTTACGCGTTTGGCTCTTGGTGTCATACAGATAAATACCAAAGTTCGCCGACAAACCAGCGGCGGACAACGTGCCACTTTCAACGGTGCCGTCCGACCACGAAACCAACAAGCTCAGATCTTCGGCTGCATTGAGTGGGTAAGCATCGTAGTACCGACCAACCGTTGGCGAAGATGGGGAGTTATCGAGCGGAACATTTGCCGTGAGCAGCTTCACCGTCGAATTAGACTCCGACATTTCGCTGGCGGCCGAAATTTCGCCATCGTTATTGGCGACTTTTCCAAGACGAATATCGAGCAGCGCGCCAGCTTGAATGGTGCGATTGCGCGAGGTGCCAATCGCAACGAAGCGGCCCGGCGAAACTTCTTGTGCTTTGAGGTACGAATTGGTGATGCCGGTACCTTCTTTGCCGAAGGCTTCGCGCATTTGCGTCATATCAGGATTAAAGAGCATCAAGTGACCAGCGTTTTGCGGACCCAAGTGATCCCACTGCGTGGTCAACACCCGACCATCCGAGGTCAGCGTTGGGAAAACCCGATGCGATAAATTGCGCGCGCCGAGGATTTCGCCGGTGCCATCGGCGTTGATCACACCGAGCTGCAACGTGGTGCCGCGTTCGTATTCGTCTTGGTGCTGCGGCGCACCAGCTTCAACCACCGCGTTGGTGGTGAACATGATCTTGTCGCCAGGGAGGAAAATTGGCGAGACGTAGTCACGACCTGGGTCGGTGGCGAGTTGTTCAACTTTGCCATCAGCCAAAGTCAGCATGAACAAGCCATAACGGGAATTGCCCGACAACTTGCCTGCAAAAACGATCTTGTTGGCGTCGAAGGACAGGTCGTAACCCGAGATGTCCATGTTCGCAAAGTCAACGCCAGCTTGGTCACAACAGATAACCTTCAATTTGCCATCGGCAGTTGGAGGCTCCAGCGTCACCAGTCGCGCGCCAGCATTGTACGAGGTGTACTGGAAGATGTCGCCCATCCCCGAGTTATGTTTAGGACGCTGCAAGAACACCAGTGATTTGACGTCACCGAGTGCCCCTGTGTCGTCCCCGCCGCAGGCTCCGCCGGTTAAAACGGTTGCCAGCGACATTGCAATTGCCACGTTGGTCTTGTTGTAGGTTTTTGTAGCCACGAGTTGTCCTCCACTGGTCTATTCATCAAGAATTGGGCCAGGGTTCGCAACGACATTTCAGATACTTACCAAAACACGCTCGGGGGCAACAACGCCCACCACGGTCACCTCGGGGGGCGGCCCCCCCAATGATTGGCCAGCAACGCGCGTACCTTCCGCAAGTAAACATGTATGCCTTTGGCATGCATGTCAGATACCAAAACTAACGAGTGGAACGCGCGGTGTTGCGCAGCTGCGCTAACAACGCCAGGGCGGCGAGTGGCGTCAGGTTGTCGATATCCACGGCGGCGAGTTCATCGATCAATGCCGCATCAGCACTGGCCGTTGCCGCGGCTGCGGGCGTTGCCGTAGGCGCGATCAGCGATAGTTGCGCATGTTGCCCAAGCGCGGCACCACCTTCAAGTTGCCCAAGCAGTTGCCGCGCCCGACCGATCACGCTGCGTGGTAGCCCGGCGAGCCGCGCCACATCGATGCCGTAGCTCTTGCTGGCCCCACCGTCGACAATACGCCGCAAGAATACGATCTCGCCACGGGTTTCGCGAATGGCGGCCGACACGTTGCGGACGCGTGGCCGGGAGTTAGCCAAGCCCACCAGCTCGTGATAATGGGTTGCAAATAGCGTTCGGGCGCCAATGGCATCATGGAGATATTCGGAAACCGCCCAGGCCAATGAGACGCCGTCGTAGGTTGACGTGCCCCGCCCTACTTCGTCGAGAATCACCAACGATCGTCGGGTCGCCTTGGCCAAAATGTGCGAGGTCTCGCGCATCTCCACCATAAAAGTCGAATCGCCGCGCGACAAATTGTCGGCAGCACCAACCCGCGTAAACACGCGATCACATAACCCAATGTGGCAGGCCGTGGCCGGTACAAACGAACCCATCTGCGCCAACAGCACGATTTGCGCAACTTGCCGCATATAGGTCGACTTGCCAGCCATGTTAGGCCCGGTGATCAACAACAACTGTTCATGCGCCGCATCGAGCCGGCAATCGTTAGGCACAAATTCGCCGGTGGCCAAGATTTGTTCAATCACCGGGTGACGGCAATCTTTGATGTCGATCACTACGCCATCGTCGACAGTGGGTCGACAATATCCATGTTTAGCGGCCACATCCGCGAGCCCGCCAACAACATCAAGCACGGCTAATGCCGCCGCAGCTTCCCCGATGTGCACGGCTTGGGTCGCGACGGTTTGCATCAATGAGCGAAACAATTCGGCTTCACGCCGCGCCAAGGTCTCTTCGGCCGACAAGACCTTGCGCTCAAGCTCGGCCAGCTCAGGAGTCACGTAGCGTTCGCCGGTAGCCACGGTTTGCTTGCGCACGTAGCGAGCGGGTACTTTGCCGAGGTGCGATTTAGTGATTTCAATGTAGTAACCAAACACCCGATTGTAGCGAACCTTGAGGCTAGCGATGCCACTTTGCGCTTGTTCGCGGATTTCAATGGCTAGAATTTCTTCTTTGCCGCCATCGGCGAGTCGTCGGCATTCATCGATTTCAGCATCAACGCCGGACCTAATTACGCCGCCATCCTTGAGCATTGCCGGCGGTGCTTCCGCTAACATGCGCGTCAGCGTGGCCGCCAATGCCGCAAGCTCTTGCGCCAACAATGGTGCTGGATCCAACAGCGGCGGCAAGTTGTCGCCCAACAGCGCTGCAATCACAGGTAGGCGCACCAGGCCGTCGCGCAATTTGCCCAGATCGCGCGGTGTCGCAATGGCTAACGTAGCGCGGCCGGCAAGCCGCTCAAGGTCGGCGACCTCGCCAAGCGCCCGACGCACCCGCTCGCGCAGCGGATGATCATCGACGAAATATTGCACTGCACCGAGGCGCCGTTCGATGAGGTCAGCCGCTACCAACGGATACAACAACCAGCGCCGCAACAAGCGGCCGCCGGGCGCGGTAACCGTTTCATCGATCGCAGCGAGCAAGGAGCCCTGCTTTTTGCGCCCGATAGTAGTCTCGATCAGTTCCAAATTGGCAATCGCGGCTTCGTCGAGCACCACCGAATCCGTGCTGCGATACACGTCGAGTCGCGCCACTGGCAACACGCCGGCCGGTTGGGTGTGCCGTGCATAAGCCAGCACCGTGCCTGCCGCCACTAACAACGCTGGCGCCGCCGCTGGCACGTCAACCAAACTGTCGTCGAGCAGCGCCAGCGCGGTTGCGGGCTCGACGTGATAACTCGACCACGCGAAGCTAGCTGGCAAGCCGGCCAAGCTGCCTGACGGTGCCCGCAACGCGGCTGCACACAGAATTTCTCGCGGTGCAACCCGCGTCAGCTCGTCGAGCAAATCGACCTGGCTCACTTCGGTGGCACGAAATTCGCCAGTGCTCACATCGAGATAGGCCAACGCCACCGCATCCCCGCTAGGCATCGGCAGCAACGCCGCGAGATAACGCGCAACCTTAGGTTCCAACACGTCTTCATCGAGCATGACGCCCGGCGTAACGATGCGGGTTACGTCGCGACGGACTAACCCTTTGGCGAGCTTAGGATCTTCGACTTGCTCGCAGATAACCACGCGGTGGCCGGCTTCCACTAGTTTGGCAATATAGCCTCGGGCCGAATGATGCGGCACGCCACACATCGGCACGGCATCGACGTTGCCTTTGTCCCGCGTAGTCAGCGTGAGATCTAATTGTCGAGCAGCAAGCACCGCATCGTCAAAAAACATCTCGTAAAAATCACCCAAGCGAAAAAATACAATCGCATCAGGGTGGCGCTCCTTGATCTCAAGGAACTGCCGCATCAAGGGCGTTTCTGATGGTTTATGCCGAGCCACCCAGGGTTGGTAACATGCCAGGCCAGCAGATCGAGCCGCGACACCGGCCAACTGCAAGGTGCAGTTAGGCCGGGTGGTTCGAGATCGCTGGGCCTCAAGCCAAACCGCGCCGCTGCGACCTACATCTTTGCGATGATCGCCGACTTATTCATTTTGCGTTCGAACTGTGCCTTGGCTTCTTCCGCCGATTCCATCGATTTGTAAGCACCACTTCGCACGCGGTAAAATGTGCCTTTACCCTCCACGGTGGCTTCAATAATGCGCGACGCAAAGCCCGACTCACGAACGGTGTCAGCGAAGGCTTCGGCTTCACTGCGCTTTTGGAACGATGACAACTGCAAGGTGAACTTAGTGGCCTTATCGGCAACCAATTTCGTGGCGCTATTTTTGTCGGTCGCCTTGTCGGTCGCCTTGTCGGTCGCCTTGTCGGTCGCCTTGTCGGTCGCCTTGTCGGTCGCCTTGTCGGTCGTTTTGTCGGTCGTTTTGTCGGTCGTTTTGTCGGTCGCCTTGTCGGTCGCCTTGTCGGTCGGCTTGTCAACGAGCTTGGCACCGCCATGTTTACCTTTGGCGGCTTGGTTGCGAACTCGTTCCAATTCGGCGATTTCTTGTTCAACCGGTGCTTGCGCGGCTTGCCCTTGGGTCAACGACGCGCGAAACGTGAGCGGTTCACCGTTTTCCAAACGATCAAGCGCAGCGAGAGGATCGCGTGCAGCAGCATTGTGGGTGCGGTCAACATGACTGCGTGCTTCGACTTTTTTGCCGACAACCACGCCCAGCACAAACACCATGCAAGTGACGACCGCACCACCAAAAAACAAGTAAAAGATCTGCCGCCCGTCGAGCGAAACTTCGACGCGGTCTTTGTACAAATCGCTGCCTGGCGCCATGAGTAGTCTCCTTACCCCCAACTTGGCTAAACTTGTGCCAGGGGGCAAGAATTTGGCCATCGCCCAGTTCAACTAACCAGCATCGATCAAACCAGGGACGTTCCCGCTGCCAGTCACTTAAGCCCAATCGCACGAAACTCTCGGTAATTTTGGTTGCTTACTCGGACCACAGACGACGGACCTCCGACGACGGCCACCGGAACTACCGACCGCGCACCAAAGCCGTGGTCATCGCCGCAACCCGACCTGCCAGGGCGCTGGCTACGCGATCGTTGACACCATCAAAGCCACTGCAACGCGCGATGTCGAAGAAGCGACGGCGAGACGGCGAACCGGCCTCGCTCCCAGCGTTCGCTGGTTCGCTCCACGATGGGAAATCCACGCAGTACTCGACATCGCACAGTGTTGCGGCTTCGATGTCGTTGAGGATCGCGCGGCACGGGCCTTGGCTGGCCGCCTTGCCGCGATGACCACGGTCCTAGTGCGTCACCGGTAAGGCTCCGCGCCAATGATGGAGCGATCCCAGCGAACGCTGGGGAGCGGGATCGTCGCCCGTGTACCGTCGTCCCAGTACCGAGCAAAACCTTACGATTGCGGCGGATTTTGTTTACGTTTTCTTAAGTGACTGGCATTGGGGACGCTCCCAATGCTGGTCACTTAAGCGCATCAGATCGAAACTCTTGAACTTTTCAGTTTACTCTGTAGCGCCTACTCGGACTCGGACGGTACGACCCCAAGACATAGGTAACACTTCCAGGCTCAGGACATAGGTAACACTTTCGGTGCGTCGCCAGATAATGGCGGATGCCTTGGAAGACGGAATTGCTTATGAAAATGCGACAGGAATT
Organism: Kofleriaceae bacterium; assembly: GCA_018057605.1. GTDB lineage: Bacteria > Myxococcota_A > Polyangia > Haliangiales > Haliangiaceae > JABFXX01. The sequence continues at coordinate 5,677 of JAGPDK010000392.1, forward strand.
TGT
>JAGPDK010000030.1 GCA_018057605.1 Kofleriaceae bacterium
CTGGTACGTTGATTCAATCTACTGGCCGTATTTCGGTATAAGTCCGACTATGCGGTTTGACCGGCGGATGTCCGGATGTAAGGGCCCGCGCTGGGCGTAGCGCACAAATTACGGTAAGAACGTCCTGCCGTGGCCGCACGTTTTCTTATTGGTATCGATCTGGGAACCACCAATTCCGCTGTGTCGTACGTTGATACTCAAGCCGGGGACGCACGGGTGCGGGTGTTTGAAGTGCCGCAGCTCGTCGCACCTGGCGCAGTGGCGACCCGGCGGCAGTTGCCATCGTTTGTGTATCTGGCTACCGAGATCGATCTAGCCGAACATGAAACTGCAACGCCATGGCCGCAATCACTTGTGCCAGTTTCAAACGCAGCGGCGCAAGCTGGCGCGGTGCCAAAGGTGCGCATTGTCGTTGGCGAATTGGCTCGCAATCAAGGTGCTCGGCTGGCGTCGCGCATGATTGCCTCGGCGAAATCATGGTTGTGTCATCCAGGTGTTGATCGTGCCGCTGCGATTTTGCCTTGGGGTGAAGCCGAAGGCAGCAAGCTGTCGCCGATTGCTGCGCAAGCTGCGGTGTTGCGGCACATTCGCGAAGCGTGGGATTTTGTGCATCGTAACGACGCACTCGCTGCATTTGCTACGCAATCGATTACGGTCACAGTGCCAGCCTCATTTGATGAAGCCGCGCGCGAGTTAACGTTGAAAGCTGCGGCCGCTGCCGGTTATCCCGAGGTTGGCTTGTTGGAAGAACCGCAAGCCGCGTTTTATTCTTGGATGGGCGGTCGCGTTGGTGGTGCCAATGCCGCCGCGCTTGAGCCGGGTGATCAAGTTTTAGTTTTTGATGTTGGCGGCGGGACGACTGACTTTACGCTCATTACCGTCGACCCATCTGGTGATGAGTTTGTGCGTACCGCGGTTGGCGATCACGTGTTGCTCGGCGGCGACAACATTGATCTCACGCTGGCCAAAATCGTCGAGAGTCGAGTGGTCGAACGCACTGGTAAAAAGCTCGATACGTTGCAATGGCACGGCTTGGTCCATGCTTGTCGGTTAGCCAAAGAACAACTGCTTTGCGAAAATCCGCCTGAGCTTGCGCCCATCGTCGTCGCCGGCCGCGGCTCGAAATTGATCGGCGGTACCTTGCGCGATGAGATTCACGCCAGCGAATTACAAAGCGTGTTACTCGACGGTTTTTTTCCAAACGTAGCAGCCGATGCCGTGCTGGCTCGCGGCCGCGGTGGCTTGGTTGAATTTGGGTTGCCGTATGCCGCTGACGCTGCGATCACGCGGCACCTTGCAGTGTTTTTGCAGCGACACGAAGCGTTAGCCGAGGGCCGGACCATCGCCGCAGTCTTGTTCAACGGTGGTGCGATGACACCGATGATGTTGCGCAAGCGTGTGCTCGATTTGTTGGCGCAATGGCAAGGTGTGCGACCGCGCGAATTGCCGGTTGCGTTGCCTGAACTCGCAGTGGCCGACGGTGCCGCATACTTCGGCTTGGTGCGGCTTGGCCTTGCCGCGCGCATTAAAGGCGGCACGCCACGCGGTTTTTACATTGGCGTCGAAGGCCCGAGCGCCGAGAAGTTCGCTGTGTGCGTGGCCAGCAAAGGCCTCGATGAAGGTAGCCACGTTGCTTTGCCGCGCGATTTTGAGTTGGTGACGAATCGCCCGGTAAGCTTTCGCTTGTACTCATCGAGCTCACGCGATGATGCCCCTGGCGCCATGGTCCCCGTCGGTGATGGCCGGGCGGATACCGTCGACGATGGCTCGGACTTATTGGAGCTGCCGCCGATTGTCACGGTGTTGCGGGCCCGCGGCAAAAGCAAAACTACCGTGCGAATCGAAGTGCAAATTTCGGAACTCGGCGCATTGGAGATTCATTGCGTCGAGCAGCGTGTGGAGGTGGCAACCGAGCCGAATCGCTGGAAACTAAGTTTTGATATGCGCTCAGGTGGCACTGGTGCTGCTAGCGCGAGCACCTCGGCAAATCCGGCCGCCAGTAGCCCCGATACCGGCGCACCGCACCCCAACACGGCGCAAGCCAAAGCGGCGATCATCGCAGCGTTTCGAGGTTCGGCGCAGGAGCTAACCGCGCTTGGCAAACAACTTGAAACTTGGTTAGAGGCCCGGCGCGATGAATGGTCAACCGCGACGATTCGGGCGTTGTTTGACGCCTTGGTTGACGTAGTTGAAGAACGCAAACGCAGCAGCGAGCATGAGAGTCGTTGGTTGCATCTTGCTGGGTTTTGCATGCGGCCAGGCTTTGGTGCGCCGCTCGATGCGTGGCGAGCCAAAGTGATGTGGGGTGTGTTCAACGAAAATATGAGTTTCGCAAAGAACGAACCGAATCGACTTGCTTGGTGGATTGTGTGGCGGCGGATCGCGGGTAGTCTAAACAACGGGCAACAAGAACAAATCTTTGATCGCTTGGCGCCGTTGTTGTTGCCTAACGCGAAACAAGCCAAAAAGCTCGCTGAAGTCAAAGCCAGCAAACAAGAGATGGCCGAGATGTGGCGTGTGGTTGGCAGCCTCGAGCGGTTACCGCAAAGCCAAAAAGCCCGCCTCGGCGACGAACTTGTGCGCCGCATGGACACCCGCAAAGGCCGTGAAGACGCCGTGCATTTATGGGCGCTGTCGCGCATCGGTGCGCGGGTGCCGTTGTATGGCCCACTCAACGCGGTGGTCTCGATGCACCGCGTGCGTGATTGGCTGGATGCCATGCCGTCGTGGGATTGGCCGGAGCCTGACAAAGTTGCGTTTGCGTTGGCGCAGCTGGCGCGCCGCACCGGCGATCGCAGCCGTGATCTCGACGACGCAACGCGAATCCGCGTGGCCGCGATGGTGAGTCAGCTACCCGGTGGCGCGCGCGCTGCGGTGCTTATCGACGAAATCGTGCCGTTGGACGCCCGCGAAGAACTGGTCGCACTCGGTGATACCTTACCGGCCGGATTGCGCATGCCCGCCGCAGCCGACGATGCAACCACGGAAAATTCGGGCTGAGTGGACCGCGCTGTAGCAACACGGGAGAAATACGTTGTTGGCCGTGCTGCGTCGGCACGCACTTGCGTCGTTACCGTGCAGCGATTGCGCTGGGGCTGGGTCGAACGTGCGTGCGTGGCATTCTTACTCAGGGCCCGCGACGACGGCGGCGGGATTTCTGCTAGGCTGCAGGCCATTCGCGCAACGGACCGACTATGACATCGACATCCAACGACATCGCCCCCGCAAGCTCAACCTCAACCGCTGATTTTGCAGCGCAGCTTTCGACGGCATTGCCGCGACTGCTTGGCCAGCCCGGCGCACTGCCTGATGATTGGGCTCCCATGGCAACGACCTATGACTTGCCACGGTTTGATTCAGAAGCCGCGTTTGCCGCCCGCTTCGCGGCAGTATTGACGACGATCATTCGCGATGACATCCGCGATGCTGCGTCGCTGCGCGACTTGCTGGCGAGCTGCGGATTGCCGTACGACTACGCGCGGCTGGGCCAGCCGTTGTCTACTGTCTACGAATTGTTGATTCAGGCCAAGACCTGCGCGGCCCAGGCGTATTCATTTGCTTCGGTAACCAAACCTTGGCTTAGCGTAATCGAAGACCCACAGCGCACGCTGCCGGTCAGAATTTTCGCCGACGCTACGTTGCCGATTTCTGCGGGGCTGCGCGCGCAGCTCGCAGCTCGCAACGTTGAGCTGCACGAAAACTATCCGGTGGCGTCGAACCCAACGATTGTCAAGCGCAGCGACGTGCTCACGGTGCTGGTGCGTAGTGCGCGTTATATCGGCGACGTTCGCAACGAGCCTGCCGATGCGGTTTGTTATCCAATCGCAAACGGCGGCATGCTGCTGATCTCGGACGCCACGCGAATCGCACCACGCGGTATTCAGCTGGTACGTAAACGGACCGTGTCGGCATTGCTTGCGGCCGATGCGCTGCGCGAACTTGAACACGAGGCTGGGCTTGCGTCGCGGCCCGAGGCGCAAGCGTCGCCCGCGGCTTGTGATGCAGCGCTCCGTGCGTTGTTTCCTGACGTTACGCAAGCGCTGTACTTTTGCACGGGGCTTGCAGCCGAAGCGGCGGTGTTTGCTGCCGCGGTCCAAACGCTAGGGCCGGGGCCGGTGTCGTTATTTTACGCGCAAAACGGCTACGGCGGCACCGGGCAGCTCATTACCGATTTACTTGCCACCACGACGCCACTGGTGCCCGTGCCATTGCCCGTGATCGACGGTAACGACGGCCAACCTCGCAGCGTGCTCGTCGACAAAATCGCCGAACACCTGCAAACGCTAGGTGGTGCCGCGGCATGTGTATTTATCGAAACGCCGACCAACCCAGAATTGCAAATGCATGACATGGCGGCGTTGTTAGCAGCCGTTCGTGCGTACCAAAAAGCCTGGGGGCGTACGGTGCCAATTCTCGTCGACACGACCCTGGCACCGCTGTACCCAGCGTTGGCCGAGCAAATCGCCCATGATTGGCCGTTCATCTTGGTCAAGAGCGGTTCGAAATATTTCACCAAAGGCAAAACCACGCTGGGCGTAGTTGCGTGCGGCAGTCATCCGTTGGCGCGGCGCATCGTTACCGCGGCGCAGGTGGTGGGCGTGGATACCGATTCGCTCGCCAAGCCTGGGCAACTTGCTATTTTGCGCGATGGGCTCAGCGATTTGCGTGAACGTATGGCTGCGATTGCAGCAAATACCTCGGCGCTGGTTGACGGAATGCGCGCCGCGCTGGCAGCGCGAGGTCACGATGTCACGCTTTTTGCCATGACCCCGGCGCAGGTGGACGCCGGCCTCGCGTGTGGCCTACTTTCATTCTATTTGCCGCCAGCGCCGACAGCGTATCCCGATCTCGTCGACGATTTTGTCGACAGCATGCTCGCGGCAGCGCCCGAGTTGGTGAAAAGCCGGGTCAGTTATGGGCAATCTACCGGCGGTGGACAGCGCGACTTCTTCTACATCATCAACCCGCAAGAATCGACGCAAGGTGCGCTGTCCGCTGCGGTGAAAAATGCGCAGAAGCGAAACAATGTGCAAATCTGCCGGATCTCGGTGCCGGCAATTGCCGATGTCGCTGGCCTGCTCGCCAAGATGGAACCGTTTTTCGATCGCAAATACGGGCCGCGCTAGCGGTAGTGCGCTGGCACGGCATTCGTTGCCGCACCGCCTGAAGCTGCCAATGGTAGCGCCTTATTCCTCATCGTAGATGTCCAAGGGGTATGGCTTGACCAACGCTTTGGTTACCTTCATGCGTTTTCCCGCACGCACACGTTCGAGCCCATCGTCGGTGGCGTTGAACACATCGGCATCGATCGTCACAGTTCGGCCGTCGTTGGGCACGCCGTCGTTGGGCATACGGGGCGCAACGCCGTCGGTCCAGGTCTTGCCGCCGTCGGTCGTTGTCAACACCGGACGTTCTTCGTCGTCCCTCGACAGCACTAGCTGATCGAGATTTCCTTGTGGCGCCGAGACCTTCCGAGCGTCGGAGTTATCATCGTCACCGCCCCAGCTCAATAGCGTCCACGTGCGTCCGCCGTCGCGCGAACGCGCAACGCGGCCAGCCGCGTCCATCCCTTTTGCACCGCCCATGACCCCCTTGCCGCTGGCGGTCCGCACGACGAGATGATTGGCGCGCTGCGCATCGATCAGTACCTGCGCGATGCCTTCATCGCCGGGGCCCTCCCAGCGGGGGAGCTTTACTGCCCGTGCGCTCCAGGTCACGCCGCGATCGGTCGATCGCCACAGCCCGCCGCCATCGGTCATCCATAAGGTCCCTTGGGTGTCAGCGGCCACCGAGTAGATCGGTCGCGCCACGTGCTCGCTGCGAAGTTTCGCATCCGCGTAGTTTGTCACGCGTACCTCGAAGTTTACCGGGCAGTGTTGCACGCTGCGGCGGAGCACAAGCGTCGTCGCGTCGTCTGCGAGGCTGGCAAATCGATCGATTACCGTCGGCGGCGCCGGGACCTGTCCAACTAATAATGTCTGGATGCAATCTATCCACTTGGTTGCCAGCGAGGTTGGCGACGTGTAGACCTTGCGCGACTGCCCGGTCGCAAGCGCAACCACCGACACTCCACTGCCATCCGAGTAGAAGACTTCGGCGGCCTTGGTAATCGTCGCGTTCGCGAACGCTGAGATGCCGGCCGCAATCTTCAGGACAATTTGGGCAGGCGGTGTCAGGCTGCAATCGACCCGCCATAGCCCCGTGTCTGCCGCATAGAATGTTGCGCCATCATGGTCACCAATTTTTTTGATGCCAGCGAGAGTCGAGTTGCTCGCGATCGCAATTGCACCGTCGATCATCAGGTTGGGATAGACCAGTTCGCCGGGGCACTTGGCCGATCCAGGCGGCGGCTCCGCCGCACGATCGACTGCTGTGTTGCGCTTGCCGGCATCCGAGGCCCTTGGCGCGTTCTGTGGGGCGGGGACGATTTCGATCGGCCGCTGGCTACCCGTGGGTCTACAAGCAACAAGTGTGAGTAATACAAGGCGCTTCATCGCGGAATAGTGCGCCACCCGCCGTAGGGGCGCAAGTCGAAGTCTTTTTGTGACATCGATCAAACAAGGGCCGTTCCCAATGCCGGTCACTTAAGGCTAATCGCACTAAAGCCTCGTTTACTTCGGGGGCTTACTCGGACCACGGACGACGGCCCTCCGACGACGGACACCGAGCCTCACCGACCGCGCACCAACGCCGTGGTCATCGCCGCAACTCGCCCGGCGAGAGCACTGGCCGCGCGATCGTTGACACCATCGAAGCCGCTACAACGCGCGATGTCGAGCACCGCTTGCCTGAAAAATCACGTCAACACAAATCAGAAAATAGTGATCCGATTTTAACAAAAAATTGAAGTCCGAAACCCGGACGCGCTACCGAGCACGCCCCCAATGCCACTCGGCGCATTCAAAGCGACAACTATCGCCAATTCAACTTCGGCATTCACCTGCCGACCCGCAAGCCGATCGTGAACAGAGCGCCATGCCCATCATCGCGATCACCTGCCGCAATTAATCCGAATATCGCCGAGCGGTACGTAGCGCGTTTGGTCGCGGCCCCACGTAAGTAGCGCTGCGTCAGTTAGCGGTGTCATGGCGGGGCAACACCGTGACTCCGTCCGAAATTGCCACGATGTAAAATTGAAAATAGGAAACTGAGATCCACGCTTAGTGTCCCAGTACCTGCTGCGTCACATGCAACTGCCAAGTCGCCGGCATTCAACCCACCGCGCGAAGCTGACCGCAATTTTGCGGGGAGCATTCATTGGCAGTTTCTGTGTAGCAATTTGCTGCGTCGGCTATGCCTGTTCACGCAAATTTTCATTTCGCGACGGACGCTTGTTGATCTGCTACTTCGTTAGCAAACGACCAGCTCAGTTTGGCAAATTTTAGCGACGTACTACCGGCAACTAATGCACCTGCGTTGGCCACGCAGCCATGATACTCGGTCGTCCAAATATTCTGCTCTTTCTGATGGATTACGCACTTTGCGATCTTCTGATTGTTTTGACGCGTGAGGCTCACCACCCGCTGCTCGTGATTCTCGCCGTTTGTAACGTACAGGTAGTCCTTCATTTGCGGCGGCGAATTTGCCCCGGTGGCCATACCGTCCTCGACGTGGTTGGCTCGAACTGTTACGCACAGTTCCGCTTCGGACGCAGTCACCGTCGTGAGGTCCTCAAAGGGCCAAATTGTGCAGTCTTTTTCTTGCGCAAGATTGAGGTAACTCGCGTCTTGGCGTGTTAGCGCTTGGCCTGAGGTGAGCGGATTCTGCGCAGCGACGCTATGGTCCGCCGGCCGCATCGATTGTCTGAGGAGGGCGCAGCCGGCGAACGAGGCTGCAACGCCTGCGGCCAGGACTAGGCTGGTAATTCGATGTGAAGCTGTGGGAGATGTTGTTTGCATATGCGTCCGGACGTCGGGGGCACGGCAGGAGTCGCATATTTTTTGAATAAATCGAGAGGCCCCGTGGGCGACGGCCGCAATGCTAAAACGTCCGACGCTTCCCGGCGACCGATCAAGCCGGCGCAGCGGTCAAAACGTTCCGCTAAGCATCATGCCGTTGCCGGTCGGTGCAACATTGATTTGATGACGGCGCAGCACACCACTATGCAACAATAACGGTACGGCGACGCCAAAGGCCGTGCCGACCACACTGCCTGCGAGCACATCGGTGAAGTAGTGTTTGTCGGCCGCAATCCGCAAGTAGGCTGTCGAGCCAGCCAAGGTGAAGCCCACCGTCCAGATTACTGGTTCAAGCTGGTAGCCGCGGCGATGCGCAACCAATCCGGCCGAGGTGGCAATCGAAAAGGCTAACGCCGAATGCCCCGAGATAAACGACATGTTGTCGTCGGTTTCGTGGGCGCGCCCGGGTTCTGAAAAATGCACAAATGGCCGCTGGCGGGCTGATGTGAATTTGAAAGCTTGTACCGCTAACTGCGCGAACGTCAGCGCTTCAACAATCGGAATACCATCGTCGAGCCAACGCGCGATCCGCCCATCTTGGCCATGGTCGTCGATCGAGCTGAGCCACACCGCACCTAGCCCAAACAGTGGCGCCATCACATATCCGTCGAGGTCAGCGAGCCGGGCGGCGAGTTTGATGTCGTTCCACTTGAGCGCATCGCGAACCGAGGTGTCGCTGCCGGGCGGGTCGCACCACTCGCATTTTTTTGATGCCCACACTGGCTTGAGCACGGTTTCAGAAGCAGCATAGCCAATTCCGGTGAGGGCGAGTACCCCGAGGTGCGCGAGCCGACGTCGACCGGCATTACCCTGATACCAGGCCCGCGGCGGCGGTGCGACGATTGCCGGGGCTGCGAGTTGCGCAGGAGATGGCGGGGCGGCGTCGCCGATCGTTGCCGGTATCGGCACCGACGGTGCTGTCGGTGCCGATTGACTAGATGCAGTGCCGTAGCCAAGCGTGATCGCCGTGGCAAAGGCCCAACTCGAAATCAAAAACCTAGTGGTACTCATCATCGTTCCTAGTTTGACGACACAGTCGAAGGTGGCAGCATCAGCTCGGCCCAAACCGGATAGTGGTCCGACGCGGTCACGGTCGTTGCCACGCCGTAGCTAAGTACACGGAGGTCGCGGGTGTAGATTGCATCAAGTTTCATCGAGAGCCACGGCGTGGTCGGCCCGCTAGCCGCCAATGGCGTGTCAAAGCCTTCGCTGCGGGCAAGATCTTCAAGCCAACATCCTTGGGCCGCAGGAAACGGTAGTACGCCGCCGGCCCAGGTAAATGGACTGGTGTTCATGTCGCCCGTGATGATTGTTGGCCCCGGGGTTTGTTTGGCGAATTGCAAGACCGGTGCGAGTTGCGCTCGCCGTTTGGCCACGGAAATTCGATTTTCTAAATGCACTGCCACCAGTTGTACCGGCGTGGCGCCAAGGGTTGTGAACGCAGCCAAGGCGACCCGCCGGCCGCCGTTGAACATCACAAAGTTGTCGGGCAATTCGATCACGTGGGCGTCATGGAGAGGCGTGCGCGATAAAATTGCAACACCGTCGGACCCGGCCTGCGCGCCGTGGCCGGGTGCGTACATCGAGTGCATGCCGAGCGCTGCGGCAACGGCGCACGCGGGACTGCAAGCCTCGGACTTGTACACTTCCTGCATCAAGATGATATCTGCGTTACGCAGCCGCTCGTCGGCTAGCACGGCCCGGGTTAATGCGGGGCCCGAAATGCGATGAACGTTGAAGGTGACAACCCGTAACTTCGACGGTGCGTTGCTGGTCGCCTCGTCGGCACCAGGGGGCGGTGTCGTACCCGCAGCGGGCAGTCGCCACTCAATGAACGGATGTGGCGGGGCCGGGTGGTTACATCCGGCGATGATCCAGCCGAGGACCAACCAGCTAAGCAATGCGATTGTACGTGGCATGGGCATGGAGCGTTGACTATCAATGTACAGGCTCCGATGCCCGCCGTGGGGCAACTCGCCCGTTGTTGCCGTCAATTGCCGGATCATGCGCAACCCGGCGCAGATCGCTTGACTACCTACGCAACCGGCTCGCACGGTAGCTACTCTATTGGTTCCAAGCCGTTGAGTTGTTCGATGGTCGCGCTGCGCAACCACAACACATAGTTGGTCACCAGTTCGCGGTCGCCAGCCGACAGCTCGCGATCGAATCGCGGCATTTCGTTGAGCTCGCCGAAGTGCACGGCCGCGCCAGGATTGCTGATGAAGTGCATCAAGTGTTCTTTGTCACCAACTTCAGCGAGGGAAGTTGACGCTGGGCCGGCAACCCAGGCTTCTTTGCTGTGGCAATCACTACAGACTTCGTCAAAAACCTTGGCGCCAGCGGCAACCTTGGCAGCGTCGATCGGTGTGCCGTTTTGCGCTTCAAGCCAGTCAAGAATTGCGGTCATTTCCGACGCCGGCAGCTCGACGGGTTGCATGGCCTCTTCCTTTTTGGCGAGCTTGGTCCGACCGTAGAACCGGTCGCCACTCGGGTCTTTCAAAAATGCAGCGTAGTAGGCGCGGTTGCCATAGCCCGCGGTGATTTCGGGTGCCTTGCGGTCGTCGCCATTGTGACAATCAGCGCAGGCGTTTTGATACAACCAGCGGGCGCGGTACATCGTTGGTGTCGTGAACACCGCGTTACCACCAGCGATCGGTACGCCGTGCAGTTTTGCCAAACTACGTGCCCGCGCAGCTTTTTTATCGTCGAGCTTTTGTCGTTCGGCGAGTTGTGGATCGGCCGCATCGGTTTGCAATGACACCATGGTAAGTGCCGTCACCGCAGCCATCAACGTTAGGCCGAGGGCCAACGGCACCATGCGTTGCCGTGGTGCGGTGGTTGCACTGCGGTCGATAAACGGCATCATCATCAACAAGCCGATGGCAACCCCTGGTGCGCCCAAGGCCGCCGCAGTTTCCCAAGACCCAAACAGATGACGTAGTTCGAACAGCCAGCGGAAAAACCATAAAGGTCGCGCATCGTAGGCTGCCGATGGATCGGCTGGCGCACCCAGGCCGGCACCGTGCTGGGTGATGGTCCAGCCGACTACCGCGGCCATGCAAATCGCCATCGCCAACAAATTACGAAACGTTTGATCTGGCCAGCGCGACGTGTTGCGTGCCAGTTGCGCTTCCGACAACGACCAGCGCGGGGTCGGCCCATGTTTGCGCGCCAACATCATGTGGGCTGTCACCAAGGCCAACATCAACGCCGGCAACACAAACACGTGCAGTGCATAAAATCGCACCACGGTGAGATTGCCATATTCATTGCCAGCTTGGACCACGCGGCGAATGGTCTCGCCGAGCAGCGGCGTCGACGCCGCGATGCCAACTTCAACTCGCGATGCCCAATACCCCGCTTGGTCCCAACGCAGCACAAACCCCGTCACGGCGATCGCCATGATCAGTACCATGCTCAAAATTCCGATCCACCACGTCAACTCACGCGGCCGGCGATAGGCGCCCCAGACCAACGTTTGCAGCATGTGAATGCCGCAGATAATCACCAAGGCCGAGGCGGCATGCAGATGCACGCCTCGGATGAGCCAGCCCAGCGTTAGTTGATCTTCGATAAACGCCACTGAGGCCCAGGCGTTGTTGCCCGACGGACTGTAATAGAACGCCAGTACAATGCCGGTGATAGCCTCAAGCGCGATGAGCAACACCAACATCCAGCCGAACACGTAGGCAAACGACGCACCGCCTTTGAGTTTTGGACTCGCCGCTAGCGCTGCGCGATAGCCGGTGCGGGCATCCATCCAATCGGCTAGCCGAGTCAGCGGATTCATACCCGAGTCCTCGTGCCGGTGCCTTGTCGATAGGTTACCCAGCGCAGCTGCAACCGACCGCCGACAACTTCAATCGGCAACGGGTCCATCCCGCGCGGCGCGGGCCCGGTGGTGCGTTCGCCGTTGGGTTCAAAGTAGCTTTCGTGACACGGGCACTGGAACATGCCCTTTTTGTTGTTCCAGCCGATCGAACATCCGAGATGCGGGCAGATCGCCGATAACGCGACAACTTTATCGGCGGCTTGGCGTTGCACCCATGCGGCACCGAGCGAAACATTTTCGGCTGCGTTCCACGCGTCGCGAATTACTGGCGCGACCACATCGAGCTTTACTGGTGCAGCGCCGACGATGAGCCGCGCCAGATTGCCGATATCAATCGCATCGGCTGGCGTGGTGACGATCGTCCGATTGGTTGGATCGGCAATCACTCGCAGGGCTGGCAACAACATTGCTGCGCCCATGCTGCCGCCGAGCGCACAACTTGCAACTTTGATAAATCGTCGACGATCGGGTTCTTCCAATCGTTGTGCTGCCTCAAGTTCGACCGTTTGCGTCGGCTTTTTTGCCATAGCAGGCACGGTATCAATAACTGCGAGCAACGCGCGTTATCGAACGAACCAAAAATAACCGCGACCGCGTTTCGATGAATTTGCGACGAAAATTGAGTCGCGCGGTAACCTCCCAACGCGAGTGGCGTACCGGCGCCTTGCAGTTAACCGAGCGTGCGTTCTTCGCGTTCTTGGTCTTCTTTGCACTTGATGCAAAGCGAGGTTTCGGGCCGCGCTTCCAGGCGCTTTTTGCCGATTGGTTCGTCGCAAACATCGCACGTGCCGAAGCTGCCATTTTCGATCTTCTTGAGGGCAAGATCGAGTTTGGTCAGCAGGCTTTTTTCCCGGCCGCGTAGCCGGAATTCAAACGACTGAATGTACTCGCTGCTCGCAAGGTCCATTTCGTCGGCTAAATCGTTGGTGTCTAATGTCATATTTTCAGACAATGTTAGACGTGCTCGTTCGAGCACCAAGTGACGCTTTTCCTCAAGCATCTCTTGGAACTTCTTGAGTTCTTTTTTATTGAGTGCCTTGGCGGCGGATGCAGTAGCTGCAGTTGACACGTTAACCTCCCCAGATGGGCCGCGCAGTAAAAGCGGGCTAGTACCATAGTGACCGCAACGCCGGGGCACAACCCCGAAACGACCACCATCTTGGCAAAATTTGTGAAGTTCTTAACTTCTTACATTGGGGTACCTCTTGACACCATGTGCGCAAAGGCGCTGAAATACTCCCCCTATGGCCGGATCTGACAAGCGTAAACAGTCCCTCTACTTCCCTGACGAAATGCTCAAGGAAATTCAAGATGAAGCCACGCGGCAAGACCGCTCGTTGTCTTGGATCGTGCAAAAAGCGTGGAAAATTGCGCGCAAAGAAATCATGAAATACCCGTCGGTAAATGAGTTCCCTGGCGAAGAAGACGAAAAAGAAATCGCCTAAACCGACACGACGAGGCTTCTTTCGATCTACCTTTGGCAATGCTCGCACCATCGCTGCCGCATTCGGGTTTTGCCGTTTCGCGGCGTGATGGCGCGCCATTGTTTTATGAGGCGTGGGGCCAGGCCGATGCGCGGCATGTTCCACTCCTGTTGCTCGATGGGATCGGCTGCGATGGATACGTGTGGCGATACATTCGCGATGCGTTTCCCGAGCGGCGCAATGCGCATGGCCACTATCGAGGCCACGGCCGCACTCCGGTGCCCGACGATTTTACCCATTTAACGCTGGCCGATTTAGCTGACGACAATGCCGCGATTCTCGACGACGCGAACATTGATGCTGCGGTATTGGTCGGTCATTCGATGGGGGTGCAAGTCGCGTTGGAATTCACCCGGCGCCATCCGCAACGGGTTCGTGGCCTAGTGTTGTTGTGTGGCGCACCATCGCATCCGTTGCGGACGTTTCGAGGCTCGGCTTCGTTAGAAAAGGTGCTACCCACGGCCCAGTCGGTGGTGTCGCGGTTTCCTGCGATTGTGAACCGGGTTTCCAAATGGGTGTTGCCGACCCGGTTGGCCTACGAAATTGCCGCACGCACCGAGATCCGCCGCGATGCGGTGGATATTTCGGCATTCATGCCTTATCTCGAAGGCGTTGCTCAAATTGACTCGAGATTGTTCGTGTCAACTTTGGCCGCGGCGGCCGCGCATTCGGCCGACGACATGTTGCCGAGCATTGTCGTGCCTTCGCTGATCGTGGCGGGTGGCAAAGACGGGTTTACCCCACCGGCCCGTAGTCACGAAATGGCTGCGATGATCCCGGGTTCGATCTTGCTTGAGGTAGCTGACGGCTCGCACACGGCGCCGATTGAGGAGCCAGATGTGGTCAACGCCGCGATCGCGCGGCTTCTGAAATCGATTGACGCGGACGCTGCTGTCACGCTTGGTTCATGATCTGTTCGCGATGGGTCGATTGGCCCCACCACTGATGCGTGGGATCATCACTCGGCCCAATTTCATTACGAATCGGGTTCAAAATCTGTGAAAAAACTCAGCTGTTCTGTAATCTGTATTACTGAAATAATTAATATCGCTGCGGCGCAGTGTCGCAGGGATATTTTTATGGGTTTCACTACGAAATTGCTCGCTTTTCAATAAGTGATAGTGCAAGGTCCGTGACGCTGACGCAGTGCATTCAGGGGTGAAGCAGACTGCTTTATCCCGCTAACGTCGCACTCTTACTGGGGAAATCTATGGAAACCGAAAAGCCAATGACACGTCCTGTCCTCCGCCGTCCAGATGACGACAATGATGGTCTGGTCGCACTACTACCAGTGACTCAAGTTCGCGCGCGGCTGCGCTCGACTGTTAAAGACTTCGGCGTTTCGCAACCGGGGCGCCGCGCTGCTGCACTGGCGGCCGTTTGGATTGCGGCAACCGGCAATGAAGCCGACTTGACCCATTATGATCCAGAAGAAGCCCTTCGGACCTACCGATTGGTTGAGTCCGAACTGCGGGCCGAATTGCGCATTAGCTTGGGTCGGGCCATCACGAATGAGCCCCACGCGGCTACCCGCAACACCATGATCACCATGCTCGAGCATTTAGAAGAGCTCGAAGCCGCGGCTGTCGCGCCACGTCCAGCTCGTCGCCGGCGTCGCCGCTAGCAATTGCGGCGGCTCGAAGCGGGCCACGCTAGGCAGATTTCTGCTAGGCGCTTGTTGACGGGGTTGGTCACAGGCCAACAGTGCACACAAAAAATTTTGCGCTTAGCGAATAACTAAGCCACGCTATTTTTTGTGAGTAGTAACCCACGCGAACATCCACGCTACGCCCACGTAGCACAAGTCATTGTGTATAGTGGGCAGCAGAGCTACCGTGGTCGCACAACCAATGTGTCCCGCGGTGGGCTTTGCGTCGCCGTGGATAGCGCCGTCGCGCTTGGGCTTGACGTCGACGTCGATGTTTCGTTGGTGTTTAGTGACAACGCAGAGTCCGAGCCGTTGCGGTTACGGGCTCGTACAGCGTGGTGCACCGCAGTAGATCAAACATTCCAGCTTGGGCTTTCGTTTCGCGCAATGCCGGTCGATGCGACCCGGTATTTGCAGATGTTTCTCAAGTACCTTGAGGTGGATCGCGCCGCGTTGCCAGTGCGTGTGGATGCGGCGGACGACATCTTCACGACAGCTGTTGCACGTAGCAAAGCTCGCTAGTGCAAAGCTGAAAGGTTGAACCACCGCGTAAAATTGTGCGCGGTGGCGGATAATGTGCGCACACGAATCGTGCTTTTCGTGCGCATTAACGCGCTGCGCCGCATGTCATTACGGATGGTTACAATGTGGCACGGCCAATGCTTTGTTCCTTTTAGCCCGCTCGTTGAGGCGGGAACCAAAGGCAATACAATGACTGATCGTGAAAGTAGAACCAGAGCTGTGCGAATTTTAGCGAAGTCCATTTATCGCGATTTGCAAGTGCAGGGGTTTGATGAAAAACAGATCGTCACGTTGGCCACCGAGTTAATTAGTGAAGTAACCAACACCATTTCCAAAGATACCCGCGAAGAAAAATCGCACGCTGCAGCCTGAAGTTTTGGCAAACCCGAAGCGGGCTGTTTAAACGCGACGTGCACTCGGCGGTTTCGAACGTCGGCGACGTTGCGGTGACTCAAAAAAATCCACGGCCAACTCGAAGCTGCAACGTAAAATCGCGCGCTCGGGTATAGCGAGAAGTAGCAGACCGCATTACGTTTCGCCCGAAATGGCAAAAACACGTATTGGCATCAATGGATTTGGTCGAATTGGTCGCGGTTTTGTGCGCTGCCTCGCTGCGCAACGCGACGTGTTCGATTTGGTATTGATCAACGACTTAACCGACGTCGCGACGCTTGGGCATTTGCTCAAACATGATTCGGTCCACGGTCGTTATCCTGGCACCGTCACGGTCGAAGGTAACTCGCTCGTCATCAATGGTGACAGCGTGCTGGTGTCAGCGGAAAAAGATCCCGCCGCGATCAAATGGAAAGACCATGGCGTGGATATCGTGATCGAATGCACCGGGCGCTTTGTTGACAAAGAAAGCGTTAGCAAACACCTGCTTGGCGGCGCCAAAAAAGTACTGATTAGCGCGCCGGCCAAGAATCCCGATGTCACGCTGTGTTGCGGCATCAACTTGGAAATGTATCAACCTGCGTCGCATCACGTGATTTCAAATGCGTCGTGTACGACCAACTGCTTGGCGCCGGTTGCCAAAGTACTCGAAGCGTCGTTCGGCATCATCTCGGGGTTGATGACCACGATCCACTCGTACACCAACGATCAACAAATCCTCGATTTGCCGCACAAGGATCTGCGCCGGGCGCGAGCCGCCGGATTGTCGATGATTCCAACCACGACGGGCGCCGCCAAGGCGCTCAAAGAAGTGCTGCCTTCGATGGCCGGTAAACTTGATGGCATGGCTATTCGGGTGCCAACGCCGAACGTCTCGCTGGTTGACCTCACGGTGAAGCTGGCTAAGCCTGCGACCGCCGCCGAAGTGAATGCCGCGATGCGTGCCGCGGCCGCTGGGCCGCTCAAAGGCATTTTGGCTGTGTCGGACGAGCCGTTAGTCTCGGTCGACTTTAACGGCGACCTGCACTCGTCGACGGTGGATGCCGCGTTGACTACCGCCTTGGGCGATCAAGTCAAAGTGATGGCATGGTACGACAACGAAATGGGCTACTCGCAACGCTTGTTTGACCTCGCGGCGTTCGTCGCTGCGAAACTGTAATTGTCGCGTGAACGGGAGAATGAAACTATGAGCAACGCACCACTAGGCGGCATCAAGCATGTTAACGCACTTACCGTCGCCGGGCGGCGGGTCTTTGTGCGCGTCGATTACAACGTACCGGTGTCGAAAGACAAACGGGTTACCGACGATGCACGCATTGTGGCTACGTTGCCGACGCTCAAATATTTGATGGCGCAGGGCGCGCGTATCATTTTGGGTTCGCACTTTGGCCGGCCCGACGGCAAGGTGAATCCTCAGTATTCGATGGAGCCGATCGCGGTGCGCTTGGCCGAATTGCTTGACACCGAAGTCACGCTTGCCGACGAACCCGTCGGTGATGGCGCGCGTAAGGTTGTTAATGACGTCCGCGATGGCCACATTGCCATGTTGGAAAACTTGCGGTTTGATCCCGGCGAAGAAACCAACGACGAAGCCTTTGCACGAACCTTAGCCTCGTATTGCGACGTGTATGTCAACGACGCGTTTGGCACGGCCCACCGTGCCCATGCATCAACTGCGGGCATGGTGAAATTTGTCGCCGAAAAAGGCGCTGGCTTTGTCATGGCGAAAGAGATCGAAATTCTGTCGCGCTTGCTGGGCAACGTCGATCGTCCGTATTTGGCGGTGTTAGGCGGCGCCAAGGTCTCGGATAAAATTGAAGTGCTGGATGCGCTCCTTGAGCGCGTCAATGCGATTGTGATCGGCGGCGCGATGGCCAATACGTTTCTTGAAGCCGGCGGCAAGCAGCTGGGTAAAAGCCGTGTGGAACGCGAAAAATTGCCAGTGGCACGTAACTTTTTGCGCAAGGCCGTCGAGCGCGGGGTCACCATTCACTTGCCCACCGACGTTGTGGTCGCGTCCGGCCTCGACGCTGACACGGCGTCGGTTACGTCAGTCGACAATATCGATGCCGCCTTGATGGCTCTCGACATTGGCCCACAGACCACGGCAGCATTTACCGAGGTTGTGGCCAAAGCGCGCACCATTTTTTGGAACGGGCCCATGGGCGTATTTGAAAAGAAACTGTTTGAAACAGGCACGATGGCGATGGCCCGAGCGTTGGCAGATAACAAAATGGCGTTAACAGTGGTTGGCGGCGGCGATTCGGCGGCGGCCATCGCGCAAGCCGGCTTGGTTGCTAACGTTACGCATGTGTCAACCGGCGGCGGTGCTTCGTTGGAATTTGTTCAAGGTATCGACTTGCCTGGTATTGCTGCGTTACGTGCCTAAAGCGGTGGCGCAGTGGTAAGCTGGGCCTGCAAGTGTTGGATAAACGTGTCGCCCTTTTTGATCCGGCCCGGCGGTTAATGGGCGACCTGCGCGTATCCGCCGAACGTGCAGGTGTGGAACTGGTTGAGTGCAAGACCACTGCGGAGTTAGTTGCGGCGGCGCCGAGCTGCGAATTGATTTTGCTGCCACAAGCCGCGGCAGCTGATTTTGATACGTCCATCGTCACACCGCGCTGGGTCCTTGGCGAGGCGAAAGACGCTGCACGCGTCGCCGGTGCGGCCGCCACGGTCGGTGCGCTTGGCGTCTGTTTGTGCCCCGTCGGGCCCGAGACGTTGTTGGCTGCGCTCGCCGCTGAAGCAGTCTCAACCGAAGTGGATTTGGCGCGGGCACGCAGCTTGGTCGCGACTTCGTTGGTCGACATGACGTCGGCTGCGGCCGATGCCTTGCGTGCTGTCGCTGCGAGTTTTACCGCCGATGATTGTATTGTTTGGTGGCGCGACGGTGAGAGCATGGTGCCTACCGGGGCCCGTGAGCATCCCGACGATCAATACCGTGCTGCGATTGCTGCGGCCGCGCGGATTTCTGCTGCCTGCGGCGGCTCAGTGATAGGTGGTGCGCTACCGCGATCGGTGATCGCCGAAGCCTTGCGTTCGTCGAGCAATGAAGTTGCCGGTATGGTGGCGATCATTAGTGATCGTGGTCGACGATTTTCGGTGGCCGAGCGCAGCGATGTCAAAGCGATTGCGACACGGTTGACCCGGGAGCTGTCGTTTTTGAGTAGTCATCGGCGGTTGGCTGCCGAAGGCGAGCGCTTGCTCGCCAGCAGTCTGCATGATCCGCTGACCTCGGCGCTCACACGCGGCGCATTTGAACAAGCGGTGACGCACGAGGTCGCGGCCGCTGCACGTCGGCAAGAAGTCTTGACGGTGTTACTCCTCGACCTGGTCGGGCTCCGACGTATCAATCTTTCGTACGGCCATCGCATCGGCGATGAAGTGATGGCATTGCTCGCGGCACGAATTCGCGCGTGCGTGCGAGGCAATGATGCCATGGGGCGCCTCGGCGGGGATGAGATCGCGGTGTTGTTGGTTGGGTCAAATGACGCCCAGGCAACGCTGGTGGCCCGCAAAGTCATTCGCCAGGTCACGCACGATCCTTTCATTATCGAGGACAAGTCGATCAAAGTTTCAGTGCGCGCCGTGCTTTCTGAAGTTGGCAAAGGCGAGCGTTCCGGCGAGGCAGCGTTTGCGCGTTGTTATGCGTCGTTGCGCCAAGCGCCCGTTGACGACGCGCTGGTGGTGCCCGTGGACGACCGAGGCTCCGACGGTGAAGGCAATGGCGACACGGGGTTGACCGCAGGCACCATTGTTGGCGGTAATTTTCGCGTCTTGCATGAATTGTCGCGCGGCGCGATGGGCGTCGTTTATCGCGGCGAAGATTTGGGGTTAGGGCGACCAGTTGCGATC
>JAGPDK010000031.1 GCA_018057605.1 Kofleriaceae bacterium
ACTGGGCTGCAAGCAACTGCCGATTGCCGTCGGTAAGCTCGCGTTGGGCCATAATCAGCGTGAAGGGGTCGGCGTTCATGGCATTGTAATGCAGTAAGGTTTCATCGACGATGCGCCGGCGCAGCGGCACCACGACATCGCGCAGTTGTTTGGCTTCGGCAAACGTGGCTAACGCAGTTTGCCGAGCGGCGCGGGCTGCAGCGCGCAGATCAATGGCCAACGCGGTGAGCTGATGCTCGGCGCGGCGAAGTTCGGCGGCGCTGCGATCGGCCATCGCGCCAGCGCCACCCAACCACGGCAAGCCAATGCGAATCGCAGGCCCAGCTTCGACGCCGCTGCCATGGTTGACCACTGCAACACCGGCGGCGAGTTCGGGCAACCATTGGCGTTTGCGTGCGATGCCGGTGCGCTCCGCTGCGGCTGCGGTTTGGGCTTGCGCAGCGACGATACCAAGGTTGGCCGCCACGGCTTCGGTTTCAAGCTCGTCGAGCGCGGGCGGTGCTGCCGGTAGCGTTGGTAAACTCTCGGCGATCGTCCAACGCGTTTGTTGTCCGGTAAACCCAACGGCAGCGTTGAGTTGTTCGCGTGCGATCTCGACGGCTAGCTGTGCTCGGCCCAATTCAACGCGAGTTTGTTCGCGTTGATCAAGTTCACGGGCCATTGCTAGATCGGTGGTATTGCCAGCGGCGTGCATGCGTTGTCGCACTGCCACCGCAGCGTCGGCGGCATCGAAGACTTGTTGGCGAAGCGCCGCTTCTTGTTGGGCTGCGACCATCGCTAGGTAGGCTAGTTCGGCGCTGCTGCCAAGTTCAATCGCGCGCGCGGTGGCCATACTCTGTGCTTGGATGGCGGCGGCCGCGCCGAGCTTGCGGTGGACGGCGCGATTGAGTAACGCCATCACATCGATGAGCGCTTCGCTTTCCAACTCGTAGCTCGAGGCATTGAACCGCACGCTGAAATCGAGATGCACCGCGGGTGGTGCCAAAGCAATGCCAACATCGGCAGCGGCGATGTCGAGTTCATCGAAGGCCATGAGCATCGCTGGATTGTTAGCTAGCGCGAGCTTAACAACCGAGGCTTGGGTCAGGGGCACCGTGAGTAGTTTGGCGACTAAGGCTGCGCGTTGGGCGGCGTTGCTGCTGGTTGCGTCACCGACGGAGGTCCACCGCGCGGCGAGTTGCTGGTTGGATTGCTGGCGCAATTGGGACGCCGAAGGGAGACAGCCGCCAACGGTCAGCATGCTGGCACCGGCGGCAATGGCAGCGACGAGATGACGTAGATTGAGCATGTTAGTGATGGTGGGGTGCAGGGGGTGGCGTTGCCGGGGCGGCAGGCGACGCAGGTGACGTCGGTGACGCAGGTACCAGTGGTGCGCCTGCCGTGCTCGCGCCAGCGTAAGCGGCGGGGCTGCCAGCAAGTTTACCGGCGGCGGCGGCTGGGTTATGCGGCGATACCGCCGTCATCGGTTGCGTTGTTGGTGTGCACGCCGTGTTTGCGGCAAGTAGTGGTAGCCCACTGGCCAGCGCGAGGCGCACCAGGCGCCACGCGGTTACATTTCGCATGTGCCACCGACGAGATGCTGGGCATGAAGGCGCAGTTCGTTTTGTAATTGCGCGACGTCGTTGGGCGAACTAATGAAATCAACGCGTGCACCTTGATCAATGATGGTTGCCTTGGCTTGACTGTGTACTGAAATCATTTGGCCCATCGGCATGGCGGGGCGCGCCGGCACCTTACCGGCAGAGGCGGTTGCCGCTGCGGGATGGTGATGATGGTGACCGCTGGTAGCGACTGCGGTGGTTGCCGCTGAACCGTCGGGCAAGGGCCCCATCGCGCGGTGCATGTCGTTGTGCATGGTGGCTAATGCGGTGGCTCGCTGACGCACGTGCTCAGGATTACCAGTGGTGACAAACAAAAACGCTGCCCCCGTAGCGGTGTCTTCGACGGAGATGGTGGTCCCTGGTACGGTTACCGGACAGGTTGGGTCATCGGCCGTGCTACGGGGTGTTGTTGTGGTGCTTGGCTTCACCGAAGAAGTACGTGGCGTGCCACAGCCGATCGTGCCCAAACCCAAGACAAGCGCGGCGGCCATGGTCGGAGGTAACGCTCGGCGAAACATCATGCGCTCGCAACTGGCTCGGCCGGGTACCCTGCGGCGGTGATCGCACTTGCGATGGCTGCGCGGTTCACGTCACTGAGTGCTTCGACGGTGACATCGCCGGTCGCGAGTTCGACTGCAACGTCGTGCACGCCGGTGAGCGCAAGAACGGCGGCGCGTACATGCCCGACGCATCGTTGGCAGGTCATGCCTTCGACTTTAAAATGTAGCTGCATGGTTGCGGCCACTCTAGTCTATCTTTACCTTGCTTACGAGCCCAAACCCGAATGACTGTGCATGATTCATCGCTGCTGCGACAACCCGTCACTCCGACGGTTGCGGCCACGCTAAACGTCGATGTTTCGGTGCTCGGTATGACGTGTGCGGCGTGTGTTCGTCATGTGGAACGCGCCGTTGCGGCAATTCCAGGGGTAGTTCGGGTAGATGTCAATCTGGTGCTGTCGCGTGCGAGCTTGACCATGCGCAGCGACGGTGATCCGCAGGCGACGGTAGCGGCGGTTCAAGCCGCCGTGCGCGCTGCTGGTTATCAAGTTCCCGACGACGATGGGCCTGGCCGGCACACGTCGGCTAGCGGTGCTAGCGACGTGAGCAATGAGACCGCTAGTCCGCGGCGGGTCATTATTGCAGCGCTGTGCGCGGTGCCGCTGTTGGTGCTGGCGATGTCGCATGGTCGGTTGGTTGCCTCGCCCGCCGTCGATGGTGTGATGCAAGCGGTTATGGCCACTGTCGGGCTGATCGTCGTCGGTGGGCGTTATCTGCGCTCGGCGCTGCATGCGTTAGCGCAACGCACTGCCGATATGAACGTGCTAGTGAGTTTGGGCGCATTGGCGTCGTACAGTTATTCGCTGGTGATGTTGGTGCGGTACTTGGCGGGCGGGGCCGCGCATCATGCTCACACTGCGCTGCATCTATATTTTGAAGCCGGGGTGACGATTTTATTTTTCGTCACCTTGGGCAAATGGCTGGAAGCGCGAGCTCGGCATCAAGTTACCGCCGGCGTGTTGGCGTTGGCGGAAAAGCTGCGCGGTCGGGCATTGCGGTTGCGTTTGGCCGATGGCACCGTCGTGCCAGCGCCGGGTGAAGACCTCAGTGCTGACGCGTTGCAGCCCGGGGATGAAATCATGTGTCGACCCGGTGAACGCATCGCGGCCGATGGCACCGTGATCGCTGGTACCTCGGAAGTCGATGAATCGTTGTTGACCGGCGAAGCGGCACCGGTGGCCAAGGATGTTGGTGCCGCCGTGTATGCCGGCTCGCTCAATCAAGTTGGAATTTTAACGATACGGGTGGCCCGCGCGGCGGGGGCCTCGACCGTTGGCCGCATCGCCGATGCGGTGATCGCTGCACAGCGCGAAAAATCGCCGATCGCGCGCCTGGCCGATCGCGTGAGTGCGGTCTTTGTCCCAATCGTCGTCGGTATTGCGGTGGCTACGGCATTGTTTTGGGGGCTGGTCGTGGGTGATTGGCAGCAGGCTATGACGCACGCGGTCTCGGTATTAGTGATTGCGTGTCCATGCGCCCTCGGCATTGCCACCCCAGCGGCGGTGGCGGTCGCAACGTCGCGAGCCGCAGCGTTGGGGCTGTTATTCAAAAATGCTGGTGCCCTTGAAGCGGCCGCGCGCATTAACTTGGTGGTGTTCGACAAGACTGGCACGCTGACCACTGGGCAACGCACGTTGTTGCGCGTCGTCGTCGTCGATCCGGCGTACCAACACGCAGAGGTAGTTGCGCTTGCCGCCGGGCTAGAGCAAGGCAGTGAACATACGATCGCGAAGGCAATTTGTGACTATGCTGCCGCCCAGCGAATTGCGCCGAGCGCCCAGGTTGCGCAACGTGAGGTCGTCGCAGGTGGTGGCATTCGCGCCCAAATTGCTGGCGTGGGCTACGTGCTTGGCAACGCGGCGTTGCTTGCAAGCGAGGCTACAGGTGCCACGGTTGCGCCGCTAGCCGACTTGGGCGACGTGCCGCCCAATGCGTCGGTGGTTTGGCTAAGTCGCCGTCATCCTGATGGACCCAATGGTGCCGAACCACGCTCCCTACTCGCTGCCTTCGTAGTCGGAGATATGGTCGATGATGATGCCCGTGTGGTGTGCGACGAATTGCGATCGCGGCATGTTGCTATTGCAATTGCCAGCGGTGATTCCGCCGCGGCAACTGCGTGGATCGCTGCACATGTTGGCGTAACCGATCCGGCGCGCATCGTTGCAGAATGTAAGCCGATGGCCAAAGCGGCACTCATCACGCGGTTGAAGTCCGAAGGTTATGCCGTGGCGATGATCGGCGATGGTATCAACGATGCAACTGCGCTTGCGGTTGCAGATCTTGGCATTGCGGTGCAGCACGGCACCGCGTTGGCCGGCGCTGCTGCTGACGTGCGGGTATTGCATGGTGGACTTGCGGCGGTACCAAAAGTGTTTGCCTTAGCGCGCGCCGCCATGCGGGTCATTGTGCAGAACTTGTGGTGGGCGTTTGGCTTTAACGTCGTCGGTATTGCGCTGGCGGCCGGGGTGTTTACGCCGTGGACGTCGTGGCAGTTGTCCCCGATCTTCGCAAGCGTCGCGATGTCGGCGTCCAGTGTGTTGGTGCTGGCCAACTCCTTGCGTTTGCGCCGTTGGTCAGCATAGCGCTCGCATGCATTCGAATCGTGATTTTTTAGTTAACCAGAAACGGCAAATGCATGATCCGTAAAAAACGCGCTCATACACGCGTGGTGGGTAGAATGCTGGCGACTTGCCAGTTGAATGTGGCGCAGAAGGGACGTCCCTTGTTTGATCGAGGCTAACCAGCAGCTTTGACTCCTGGTCAAAGCGATGCTGGTTAGTATGGCCACGGCAGCGTGGTTGCTGCCAGCGCCTCACCCGGGGGTAACGGCGCGCCGCCAAGGTCATACACCTGCACCGAGGTTGCGGTTACCAACGCGCGGAGCTGCCGCTCGCCGTTGGGCACGGGGTGCAGATACGTAATCACCGCGGTGGAGGTGTCCACGCCTCCGAAAGGCGATGGGCCGGACCCGATCCAGGTTGTTGGCCATCGAAAATCTGAATTGATTTGCACTAGTTTTGAACCACTTGTGTGCAATTGTTGGTCGAGAAAACTTGGCGCGAACAACCGGTCAGTGCGAAAGCCCAGGATGTGTTGAAACTCCGCATAATCAGTCAAGATTTGGTTGCCACGGGTTGCATCAAAACGCAGCCCAATTTCGTCGACAATGGCATCGAACGACTCATCGCCGGTGTGGTGGTTGCCGTTGCGCCAGCGTTGCGCTAGCGTCCATGAACTGGTTTGCAAAGCGATCGATTCGTGATCCCGCTCGTTACTAAATAGTAGCGGCTCGGCCGCAATCGCTCGTCGATAACGATCAAAATACCATGTGAGCTGCGATTGCCGAACCGCGAGCACCGGCGAGTAGCGCCCTGCGAATCCACGCGCTGCATCGCAGGCCGCGACATCACGCGGCACCGGTTGGTCGTGCAGCGACACCGAACATTCTGGCACGTCATCACCATCGATACAGCCCGCTATCGCGGCGGCGGCAAGGAAGGCAACGAGGAATCGGGAATTCACGATCGTAATGTACTACCGATCGACAAGATAGGCTTGTCAGGTCGATGGGATGCGCGGTTGCGTGGTTGCGTGGTTGCGTGGTTGCGTGGTTGCGTGGTTGCGCGGTTGCGCGGAAGTGTGCCGGAAGCTCGGCTATTCGCACTGAAACAAGCGCCGGCGGAGCGAGCACTTTGGCGGATCACGGCTCGGTGTTTTTCGATTCTAAGAATCCTCTTATGTTGTTCACATGATTGAGGTTTGTTGGCTTGCTACAGAACTGCATCATGTATCGCTTCGCTTTGTTATGGGTATTGTGCTCAGCTGCTGCGCAGTCATCGGCGGTGGCGCAACCGGTGGCGGCAAGCGCGGGTGATGTTGCGCCGGCCGGGCACGGCAGCACGGTGTCGCCAGCTACGCCTAGCGTTCCGATTTCATTTGCCGAGGCGATTGCCAGTGCCGCGCAAAGCCCGCAAGTGCTGCAAGAGCGCGCCGCAGCGGCGTTGTTGCGTGATGCCCAGCGTACATCACCGTCGCTGGATGCCAATCCAACTGTCACCATCGCAGCCGGGCCGCGCATTGCACCAAGTGCCGAGCGCGGGTTTGAAGGCACTTTGAGCATTTCGCAATCGCTAAGTTTGACTGGTGCGGCGCGGTTGCGGCGTGATGCGCTGACGGCCGAGGCCACCTGGCTTAGTGCCCAAGCCGATAGCGAATTGTTACGGCGCCGGTTGGCGATTGCCGAACGTTGGCTGTCCTTGCGCGAAGCCGAGGAGCAATTTGAGTTATCGGTACGTGCGGTTGGCAACGAATCCGAATTTGTGACACTCGTTGCACGCTTGGCTGTCGGCGGTGAACGTACCAAAGCTGATGTCGCTGCAGGCGAAGCAAGGCTGGCCCAAGCACTGGTGCAACAACTTCGAGCCGAAGGCATGGTCGTGGACGCGCGCGCGCAGTTGATCGCTGAACTAGGTGTAACTGCCGACGAACCGTTGGTTACCAGCGGCGCCGCTCCAGAGGTTGCGTTGCCGACTGCAGCGCAGCAGGCAACTATGATCGCGGCAGCACAGACGTTGCCAGCGGTACAATCTAAAAAACTTGCGGCCCGCAGCTATGCGTTGCAGGCCCTCGAAGAACGCGCCGCACGTGGGATGCGGCTCAATGTTGGAGTCGACGCTAGCCGCGATGCGCTCGGTGCGTATGTTGTGCGTGGGGTCGTTGGAATTCCGCTGCCACTGTTTGATGTGGCGCAACGGGAATCCGCGTCGCGCCGTGCGGCATCCTTGCGGGCCGACGCCGAGGCTGCCGATGCTGAGGTGCGGGCTCGCACGATGTTGAGCACGGTGGTGCACGAGGTTGAACACAGCGAAGAAGTTTTCGCCGCGTTGCGCAACCGGTTGGTGCCAGCGGCCGAACGCGCGGTGGCAATGCGCGATAAACAACTGCAAGCTCACGAAGGTATTTTGCTTGATGTCGTCGAAGCGCGCCGCGGGTTTTTTGAAGCTCACAGCCAACTCATTCAAGCGCGCCGTGATCGCGCTTGGGCGCGTATTCGCATGGCGACGTTATTTGCGGCAGTTCGAGGTGACACATGAAGAAGCTAGCTCTGATGAATTTTCAAACGCGCTATTGGATGATGGCGGCGCTGGTCGCGGTGGGATGCAGCAAAGATAGCGCTGGCCCAACAACATCGGAGACGGCAACGCCAACGGTTGCCGCAGCGGACCAAGCGGCACCGAGTTCGGCGTTTGCGTGGCGCGCGGCGCGCTCGTCGGCCGACGCTGCGCCAGAAGAGTATCCGGCGCGGTTGCTGCGCTCGCCAGAGTCAGCCGCAGTGATCGTGCCGCCGTTACCGGCGCGGGTGTTAGAAGTTATGGTGAAGCCGGGTGACACCATCGCCAAAGGTGCGCCGGTGGTGCGGGTGATTATGCCCGAGGCTGACGGTGCCGCCGCAATGTTGCAAGGCGCTGATCGTGCACTCGCGGTGCTGACGCAGCGGCGGGCCCAACTTGCGAGTTTGGAAGGCGAAGGCTTGGTGCGCGCTGCGGATGTGGCGGCGCTTGATTTGGACATTGCGCGGCAGCACGCTGACAAATTGAAGGCTCGTGCGGTGCTGGCCGGATCGGGCGTTGGCGGCGGTGGCGCCATTGTATTGCGCAGCCCAATCGCCGGCGTGGTAACCGAGGTAACCGCGATGGTGGGCGAGTACCGTCGACCTGAAGACGGACCGTTGGCCAGCGTGCGCGGACGCACCGGGCAACGCGTGGAGGCGACGTTTCCAATCATGCCTGACCCGAAAGCAACGTACGGTTTTCGGACAACCACTGGGCAAGTGCCGCTGCGCCTGGTGACCAGCATTCCGGCCCCTACGGGCACCGGTTTTTTAACCTGGTTCGATGCCGCTGCAGATACCGAGCTGCCGTCGGCGGCGCAAGGTCGGGTGGTGGTGCAAGCGCCCAAAAGTGCCGATCTTTGGGTCGTGCCGGCAACCGCCGTCGGCCGCACGGCCGCAATCGCTTATGTTGTCATGCGTGCACGCGAAGGCGCGGCCGCAACCAAGTTGCCCGTCGAATTGGTTCGCATCGCTAATGCGGACGCTCTGGTGCGGGCAACAATTCCGGTTGGCGCACTCATCGCGAGCGATGCGGTGGCCGCCGCCGAGCTCGTGATTGACGGTGCACCGTGATGATTGAACGCGCGGTTGCCTTCTCGGTAGCCCAACGACGCTGGATGTTGGGTTTTTGGGCGATCGCGGTGGTGGTGTTATTTGCGGTGGCGATTCATCTCAAGCTCGATGCGTTGCCAGACATCACCAGCAATCAAGTGCAAGTGCTAACGCGGGCGCCTGGGTTAACCCCAGAAGAGGTTGAACAACGCGTCACCCGGCCGCTCGAAGCCAGCTTCGGTGGGTTGCCTGGCCTTGAAAGTATTCGCAGCTTGTCGCGCTATGGTCTTTCCGCGATTACCTTGGTTTTCGACGACGATGCCGACTTGTTGCGAGCTCGACAACAGGTTGCCGAGCGCATGGCTAGCTCGCCTGGTGCCCGCGCGGTTGGCGCTGAGCCGCCCGAATTGGGGCCGATGACCGGCGGGCTTGGCGAGGTGTTTCACTTCACGGTGTCGTCCGAAAACCGGACGCCATCGCAATTGCTGGAGCTGGTCGAGCTGCGGGTTGCGCCGATTCTTAAAACAGTCTCGGGCGTAGTTGAAGTGAACACGTGGGGCGGGGCGCGCCGCACCATGGAAGTGCGCGCTGATGCGAATCGGCTGGCGTCGCAGCGGGTCACATTTGAAGAACTGCGTGCCGCGTTGGTCCGGACGGTGGGCAGCCAGCCTGGGGCGTCGCTCGAGAGCGGCGATCGCCATGTCTTATTGCGCGGCAGTTTTTTGCCTAAAGCGCCGCAGGATTTGGCCAACGCATTGGTTAAGCTCGAAGGCACCAGAGCGATCTTGGTCGGTGATGTTGCGACAGTGACGGAAGGCAACATGCCTCGGGTCGGCGCTGCGACCCGCAATGGTCGCGGCGAAACGGTGTATGTAATGGCGCAGATGCTCATCGGCGCAAATGCGCTCGATATCACCCGCGCGGTCGGGGCCAAGATGGCCGATGTGCGTGCTGTCCTGCCGTCGGATGTGCAAATTGATGTTGTGTATGACCGCAGCGTGATGGTTGGCGCGACGTTGCGCACCGTCGGCAAAAGCTTGCTCGAAGGCGGGTTGTTTGTTTGCGCCGTACTGTTTTTAATGCTGGGCAGTGCCCGCGCTGGCCTGGTTGTGGCGTTGACGATTCCGGTCGCCATGCTGGGTGCAACCGCGGCCATGACGTTCTTCGGTTTCTCGGGCAACCTAATGAGCTTAGGCGCCGTTGACTTTGGCTTGCTGGTCGATGGTGCGGTTGTGTTGATTGAACACTTGTTTCATAAATCGCACCATGATCGTGAAACACCGTGGGAAACCCAAGTCGCCGACGCGTGCGCTGCGGTGGCGCGACCTTCGTTCTTCGGTGTTTCGGTAATCTTGCTGGTCTATTTGCCGATTCTTTCGCTCACGGGCGTCGACGGTAAAATGTTTCGACCGATGGCCGTGACGGTGGTGTTGGCCTTGTTGGTTACACTTGCCTTTACGCTGACGTTTATCCCTGCAGCGGCGGCGACGTTTTTGCGAAGTAAACATGTGCCGTTGCGGCCACCACCGTTGGTGCGGTTGATCGAATGGCTGCATGGCATGGTGATTCGCCGCACCGTGCGTTGGCCGCTGACTATCGCCTTTGCATCGCTGGTTACGTTGGTGGCTGCGGTGCATACGCTGGGCGGCCTCGGCGGCGAACTTGCGCCAACGCTCGACGAAGGTGCGCTGGTGGTGCAGACCACCCGGGCCGCCGATCTCGGCATCTCGGGTGCAATTGCCCAAGCCACGCTGATGGAAAAGGCCATGCTCAAAGACATGCCTGAGATCAAAGCTATTGTTTCGCGGGTTGGCAGCCCAGCGGTGGCAACCGATACCATGGGACTTGAACAGGCTGATGTGTTTGTTGAGCTGGCACCGCGCAGTCAATGGCGCGCTGGCATGACTCGTGAAAAGCTGC
Organism: Kofleriaceae bacterium; assembly: GCA_018057605.1. Classification (GTDB taxonomy): domain Bacteria; phylum Myxococcota_A; class Polyangia; order Haliangiales; family Haliangiaceae; genus JABFXX01. The sequence continues at coordinate 10,245 of JAGPDK010000031.1, forward strand.
TGGAGGTTTTGGCTCAACGCATCGAAACCGCCACGCCTGGGTCGGAACCGGCATTCACCCAGCCTATTCAAATGCGGTTCAACGAATTGCTCGGTGGTGCACCGTACGATGTGGTGGTGAGCGTGTTAGGGCAGGACCTTGAAGCGCTGCGCATCACTATTGCGCAGGTCCGCGATATTGTCGTCGCTATTCCTGGTGTGCAGGATCCGCGAATTTTAGCCGAGGACGAATTACCTCTAGCCGAAGTCCACCCGAACTCACTTGCCGCAAGCCAGCGCGGTTTTGATGTTGGCGAAGTGCTCGACATCACCGGCGGATTGCGGCTCGGTCTCGAAGTAGGCGTGACCTATGATGGGCCCCGCGATATTCCGGTGCTGTTGCGCTTGGGCGCTGAGCCGCCGCACCCGTTGGCGCTGGGGCAGACATTGGTGCCAAATCGCAACGGTGAACTGGTGCCGCTGGCGCAGCTTGCGGATATTCGGTCAACCTCGGCGGCGGCAGCCTTGTACCGGTATAACGGCGAACGCCGCATGTTGTTGGGCTTCAATGTACGCGGCCGCGAGCTCGGCGCTGTCGTCCACGACGCGACCACCCTGGTGGGCCAGCGTGTGCGCGTCGGCGAAGGCGTGCGGTTGTCATGGGGCGGTCAATATGAAACCTTACAAGCTGCGCAGCGTCGGCTGAAAATTGTAATTCCCGGTGTGTTGGTGCTCATTGGGCTGGTGTTGTTTGTGCATTTTCGCAAAGGCAGCCCGGTGCTGTGGGTGCTGGCGCATGTGCCGTTTGCAGCGATTGGCGGCGTGTTCGCATTGCTGCTGCGTGGCATGGCGTTATCGATTTCTGCAGGCATTGGCTTCATCGCGTTGTGGGGCATCGCGGTGATGAATGGCACGGTGCTGGTCACCGAAATCGAGCGGCTAGAAGAAGAGGGCATAGCGCCGCCTGATGCCACCCTGGCGGCCACCCGCAGCCGCACCCGGCCGGTAGCCATGACGGCCTTGGTCGCAGCGTTGGGCTTTTTGCCGATGGCGTTAGCGCATGGCCCTGGCTCGGAAGTGCAACGGCCCTTGGCCACTGTGGTGATCGGCGGGTTGATCACGTCGACGATCCTGACCTTGGTCGTGTTACCGACACTGCGCGTGGCATTTGTGCGACGCTTCGCTCGTAACAAGTCGGCCAAGAAAGCCAAATCTGCATGAAGCTATTGGTAATCGAAGATGAACCGCGCATGAACCAACTGCTGCGGCGCGGCCTCATGGAAGATGGCCACACCGTGGACACGTGTGAAACCGCGGCCGACGCGGCCGACCGCATGCGGTACACCGATTACGACGTGATTATTTTGGATTGGGGTTTGCCCGACGCCGACGGTGTCACGCTGCTTAAATCGTGGCGCAGCCGAGGTGTGGCAACGCCGGTGCTGATGCTCACGGCGCGTGGCTCGTCGGGCGAGCGGGTGTTAGGCTTACGCAGCGGTGCCGATGATTTTTTGGTAAAACCGTTTGATTTCGAAGAACTCATTGCGCGCCTTGAAGCGCTGCATCGCCGTGCCGGGGCGATGCAATTGGGCGCCGCAACGTTGGGCGATGTCGAATTTCGCCGCGGCGAACGCATGCTGGTTTGCAACGGTACCAGCGTCGAGTTAACCAGCCGAGAGTTTCAATTGTTTGCATCTCTCGCCGCTCGCCCCGGCGATGTGCTGACGCGTAGCGAATTGTTGGCGCAGGTTTGGGGCCGTAACTTCGACGGAGATCCCAATGTTGTCGATGTGTACATTGGCTATCTACGGGCGAAGCTCGAGGTGCTGGCAACGACGCGCGTGAGCATCGCAACGGTGCGCGGCAGCGGCTATCGCTTGACGATTACGATTGCTACAAGCCCATGAAGCTTGCACCTCGCATGTTAGTGCTTGGCGTGGCGCTGCCATTGATTGGGCTACTTAGCGCGGTAGTAATCGCTAGCATCCTGTTTCGTCGATCATTGATGGCGGATGTCGATCGGCGGTTGTTGGGCCAAGCCGCAGTGGAATCAGTTAGCATGTTCGATGGCCCGAATGGCGAGCCGCATTTGCATATGTTGCGTTCCCCGCTGGCCGCGCAAGTCGCGGATTTTGCGCCAACCGCAACGCTGGTCAATCCCGACGGTATTGTGCTGTTACCTGAAGCGCAGGCCGGCCAACCGTGGGCTTTACCGCGAGCCGCAGTGCCCGATCAACCGGTGTTCGAAACAGCGGGTGAGTTCCGAACCCTTACCGTCGGTGTGGCGCGGCCCAAGCTGGGACTATACAGCCTGCACTTGGCCGCAGCGCTAGCGCCGGTCGATGCCACGATGGATTCGTTTTATCGGTCGGTGGGTGTGACAGTTGCAGCGATCGCGCTGCTGTTGTTTGCAGTTTTGCTGATGCAAGCGCGGCGCATTGTGCGTCGCATTGAACGCCTTATTGCCTTAGTGCCGATCATCGGCAAGGGCGAGTTGCCGCCAGCGGTTACCGACCAGCGGTCAGTTCTAGGTGGCGATGAACTAGGCGAGCTGTCGATGGTGCTCAACGAAACTGCGCGCGTCCTGCACTTTCAACAACAAGCCCAAGAGCAGTTTTTAGCTAACGCTGCGCACCAGTTGCGTACGCCGCTTGCGGTGCTGCGCACCGAAATTGACTTGGCGTTGCGTCGGCCGCGCGACCACGCCCAACTCAAAGAAGCCTTGGAAATGGCTGGTGCCGAAACCAATCGGCTCACGTTGCTGGCGCGCAAACTGCTGGATTTTGAAAGTTTGCGCTCGCATACCATGGAGCTAGGTGAGGTCGATGTTGCGCAACTGATCAGCGAAGTAATCGCGCGGCAAGGCAACGCGGCGTTCGCCAAACGGGTCACGTTACTGGCTGCTCCAAGTGCGACAGTGCAGGTCATGTGTGATCGCCTATTAGTGGCGCAAGCGATCGAAAACCTGGTGGACAATGCGGTGCGGTTCGCGCCTTGTGACTCGACGGTGAGCGTCGCCCTTGGCAATTCAACTGAGCGCTGCGAGATCGTCGTGCACGACGACGGCCCGGGCATTCCAAGCAACGAACGTGAACGGATCTTCGAACCGTTTTTTCATGGCAGCACACCCGGTTCGCAAACCGGGTTGGGCCTAGCCTTCGTCGCTGATGTAGCGCGCAAGCATGGTGGCCGAGTCGTGCTGGTGCCGGTCGAGCGCGGCACATCGATTGGGTTGCAGCTACCGCGTCGAGGACCTAGCGGTACGTGAGCGACAGCGACGAACTATTTTAGTTGCGGTTCAATGTATTTCACGTCGGTAATCCCGGCGTCTTTGAAGGCTTTTTCGAGTTGCGCGCGGGTACCTTTGATCACCACCACTTCATTGCTGGGGTTAAGTTCCGATGCGACCATAGCCTTGAGTAACACCGGCGATGCCGCAGCTACTTGTTGTAACAAGGTGTTGTAGTAAGTTGGCTGCAGGCCATACTTGGCCATCGAGGTCAAACGCCCCGCCAGCTCGCGGGTTACCGTCGATAAGCCGAGCCAATTCTGCAGCACTTTTTTGCGGGCACGGACAAATTCGACGGGGCTGAACGTTGCATCGTTGCGCAACATGTTGACGCCTTCGCGCATGGCTGCAATGGCTTCGCCCGCGCGTGCGGCGTCGACGGTGCCGCCCATTTCGTAGTTTGATGGGCCTTCATGTGTTGCCAGCCGTGCATACACGCCGTAGGTCGCGCCAAGTTTAAAACGCACATCGCCCATGCGCAAGTTCAACATTTCGGTGAGCACGTTGCGCGCGCCACTTTGGCCATCGAGACCAGCTGGCGATGGATACGCGATAGCGACTAGCATTTGCGGTTCTTCTTTGGCCACAATGCCAATAAACGCCGGGCCAGAACGTTGGTACTGTGCGGGATCCATCGCTTTGGCAGGCGTGCCTTTACCCCAGCCGCCAAAAATTCCACGGATCTGTTTTTCAGCTTTGGTTGGATCGAAATCTCCAACCACTACCAGCGTCGCGTTGCTGGCAACGTAGTTGGCTCGACGAAACGTATCGAGGCGATCTTTTGACAGCTGACCGGCGATCTCAGGCGTCTCAATCGAGGTCGCGGTATATGGATGATTTGGGCCAAAAAGTGCGGCCTGCATTTGCCGGGTGAATTCGTTGGCTTCAATCGTTTCGCGGTCAAAGCCGTTCTTGACCTGCTTCTGGTAGCCTTCGATGCGCTCTTGACTGTACTCGCCGGCCACAATGATGCGTTCCAGCCCGTTGAGCATCAAATCAAGGTAGATGTTGATGCCGCGCGTGCTGCAAATCGCCGTATCTTGATCGGTGCGACAACGCACGTTGATGCCGGTGCGTTGGAACGCTTCAGCATCCATGGGCAGTGACAAAAAGTTTGCTGCGCCGCTGGCAACTGCGGGTTCCTTCGGTGTTGCAGCATCGCCAGCATGGCTAAACATCAAATTGGCTGCGACCAGTGGCATCGACTTCACCTGCAACAACACCACGCTCATGCCGTTGTCCAGCGTAAAGCGTTGCGCGCCGCTGAGGCCTCTAATGTCTTTTTGTAATTTGATGGGGCGTTTGGCTTCCGAGGGGTCAACGTCGGTCGCTTCGCGCGATTCGTGCGATTTCTGCTCGAATTTTACTTTCGAACGCCGGTCGCCTTGAATGCCTTCTTTGTTTGGTTTGAACACCACGATGCGCATCTTGTTGGTGTCAATGGAGCGCTTGATGGCATCGCTAACTTTTTCTCCATCGAATTGGCTGTATTTGTCGAGTAGCTTGAACATCAAGATGTCGGTCGAATCGAAATCGAATTTGGTGTTGAACTGCACCTCATCGCCAATTAGGTTGGTGCGTGCGGCCAAGGGTTCGAGCGAGGTGATGAAGTCGGCCTTGGCGACATTTTGGCCTTCTTCAATTTCAGCTTTGGATCCCACGTCGAAGCCGCGGTACGCGGACTTGACGGCTTTGTTGACGAACTCCATTGCTTCGTCGTAGTTGCTCATGCTCTTGAGCTCGATAACTAAGGTAAAGATTGGGGCGAGTTGACCGCCGAGAATCTGGGGCTGTACGCTGGTGGCAAAGTCGTATTGTTGGGCTTTGGCAGCCGTCCGGAAGAACACGTTATTGAGGCCGTATTGCACAGCTTCACCTTCGGGGGTGTTGGATGCTGGCAGTGCCCACGAAACCGCAATGATCGGTTTTTCAATGTCGAGATCAATGACGGTTTTCGATTTGGAGATCTTGAGCGGCTCAACTTCTTTGCGTGGCGCCGTCACCAGTTGGACTTTTTTGGTGGTGGTATCGAAGTTAATGTTGCCGAACAAACCGCTGATGGCATTGATGGTCTTGTCAACGTCGACGCCACCGGCCACGATAACCGTGGCGTTGGCGGGCGTGTAGTACTTGTCCATGAAGTCGCAAACATCTTGGAGCGTAATCGACGTCAATTGCGCGTCGTCGCCGCCGATCATGCGTTCATATGCATGGCCCTTGGGGTACATTGACGACATCACGAGCTGTGGGATCTGGCCATCGGCAGTGCCGCCGCGTTGCCGGATTTCATTGCGCACAACTTCGCGTTCGCGCAAAAATTCTTCTTCACTGACCGTTGCGCATTTGAGCGCCAAGCGTTGCGCTTCGATCGCCAGCAACTCTTCGACGCGGTCGGCCATCCCAGTGTTTTGATAGTGGGTGGTATCCCAACTGGTGTAGGCATTAAAAAATGTTGTCTTGTCGCTGATCTGTTGCATCAGTGGCGGCGTTTCCGCGGACACCACGTTGCCATCGGCGTCCATGACTGGCGGCCGCAATTGGAACATCAAATGTTCGACCACGTGGGCAATGCCGGCTTTGCCAATCGGATCTTCGCGTGAGCCGACGAGGTAGCGAATATCTACCTCAGCGAGCTGCGTGGAACTGTCTGGCATAATGATGAACTTGAGGCCGTTGGAGTTTAACCGGCCGCGACGTTCGTTGTATTTAAACGAAAAACTTGGGGTCGAAACGTTACATGCTGCAGCGCCGAGCAACAGCAGCGCGGCAGTACCAACAAGGGACTTTTTCATAGCTGCAACTATTCGCAATCCGCGCGGCTTTGCAAGCAAAAGCACGCTGTCAATTACTAGCCAACGATGATCTTGACCCGTCACCAGGGGTGTCGCTGCTGTCGCATGTGTCGCAGCAATGAGGAGTATACGGTGTGCAGGCGAGCACGCCGTTGAGTCCAAAAATCCTGTGGTTAGGCGCTTTATTGCAGGCAAAATCTACCGTTGCCGGACAACACACGCACCAAACTACTTTAGTTTTGGCGGTCGCCGCTGGTAGTGTCCGCCGCTATGGCCGAAGCCCCCACGCATGCTGATGCTGCCGACCCTGGCACCTTAAACGACCGCCGTTTTTTTGGTCATCCGCTTGGATTAGCCACGGCGTTTTTCACCGAGATGTGGGAACGCTTTTCGTACTACGGCATGCGGGCGTTTTTGGCGCTATATATCGCTGCTTCAGTCTCCGAGGGTGGCCTGGGTGAAAGCAAAGCCAATGCTGGCATTGTGTACGGGTTGTACGGCGCCAGCGTGTACTTGATGAGTTTGCCTGGTGGCTGGATTGCGGACCGGTTTTGGGGCCAACGCAAAGCGGTGCTGGTTGGTGGTGTCATTATTATGTTTGGCCACATCACGCTGGCGTTACCGGCGGTGCCTGGGCTCGGCGGTGTGCTGGCGTCGCTACCGGCCAACGCCACGTTTTATCTTGGCCTAGCGATGATCGTGTTGGGCACGGGGCTACTCAAGCCCAACATCAGCACGATCGTTGGCCAGCTCTACGGCAAAAAAGATCCGCGGCGCGATAGCGGCTTCACGATTTTCTACATGGGCATCAACATCGGGGCATTGGCTGCACCATTTACCTGCGGCTACTTAGCAAAAAGTCAGAGTTTCCGCGAGACGTTAGTAGGCTGGCACCTCAACCCAAATCATGCTTGGCATTTTGGGTTTGGGCTCGCCGCCATCGGCATGCTCGCTGGTGTCATTTGGTTTGCGTATGCATCGCGCTTCCTTGGTGAAGCTGGCAAACATCCGACCATTCCAACCGACGCCGTGGTGGCTAAACGTGATGTTACTAAATTGTATGCGGTGCTCGCTGGTGTGGTGTTGTTGCCGGTTTTGTTTGGCGTGTTGATTGCGGCCGATATCCTGACCAGTAAATCCGATGTGGCGGATCTCTTTGGGCTGCTGCTCATCGCGTGCGCTGTCACCATGTTTGTGATGATGTGGCGCAATGCCCTCGACGAAGGTGAACGTAAACGTATCGTTGCGATGATCGTGTTGTTCATTGGTTGCATCGCGTTTTTTGGTATCTTCGAACAAAGCGGTGGCATGCTGAATTTGTTTGCCGAGGAGTATGCCAAACCTGACGTTCTGGGCATTCGCTTCGAGGCCGTGTATTACCAATCGGTCAACTCGGCTTACGTGGTGATCCTGGCGCCGTTATTTGCGGTTTTATGGGTGTGGTTAGCTAAACACCGACGCGAACCGTCGGCGGTCACCAAGTTTGGCATAGGCATGTTGCTCAACGCGATTGCTTTTTTGGTGTTGCTACCAGCCCTATCAGTTATCGATAGCGGCTCGAAAATTTCAGCACTTTATTTGTTCGCGTTTTATATGTTCTCCACGATGGCCGAGCTGTGCGTATCCCCGGTGGGTTTATCGAGCATGTCGAAATTGGCACCCACGCGCATGGCCAGCATGGTTATGGGCGTGTGGTTTTTGGCCATCTCGATCGGCGTTTACCTGGCTGGTCGCGCTGGTGAAGTTGCCGAGAAACAAGGCAAATGGTTTTTGTTTACCTTCTTGATCGCAATTTCGACAGTGGTTGGGATCGCGTTGCTACTAGTTGCGCCACGCATCAAGCGCTTGCTTGGCGAGGAAGCACCAGCACCATTGCCGACGGCAATGATTAGCGCGGAGTAGACCTTAGCGAACTACCACGCTGAACTGGCGCGCGGCGTAAACGATGGCGTGGTCAGCCAGGCAGTGAACTTGCACGCCGTGCCCACACTTGGCGCTCGCAGTGGCAGCGTGCGATGTTGGTGGTCGGGCACGACCATTGTTAGCAAGCTGCGAATGCACGGCACCATGTCTTGGGCGCGGGCCGTTGCGTCAAACGCAAGCACCGAACGCGAGCGCACGCCGATCGCGGCGGTCTCGCCACCGACCACCACGCAAAGTGGCAAATCTTCACCTTCGGCTAAAAAATATTCAGCGTTGGTGATGTCAGCGCGCGACGTCAACACCACAATGGCGTCGACTTTTTGCCGGCGGATCGCGCCAATCGCTCCGATCATCGTATCGGTGACCAGCGAACGAAATCCAAGATCGGTGAACGCTTTGGCCCATTGCGCCGCAAGTGCGGCATCGGGATGCACCACTAGCACGCTACTATTCATTTTCATGTGATTACCTTAGCCATGCGACTGACGATACCGGGCTCCCACCTGGGTACCGATTGGGTAGTATAGGGCTATTTCGGAAACGAAAAACCACTGGAAAACTCGAGCCCACGATCAATTATCGGGATTTGGGTGAGGTGAGCCCTGCAAGCGTGATCTACGCAGTGTACCAGAACGGATGTTCAGTTTTCGTATTGCATGCGCGCGGCCTCAGGGGCGGTGATTCGTCGTATCGCAACATGGTCAGCAACGGATCTTAGATGGTTGGCCAAGCCGCAGGTCGGGCGCGCAACAAGGGCGGTAGTTCGGCCAAAATCCATTGCCAGGTCGCTTCTTCGATAAGCACCAAGCCATTGGGATGCAACGGATGAACGCCGAGCGGCGGGGTAAGGCCCAGCTCGGCGCGGGCGCGTTCAAGGGTGTGTTCCAACGCCGAGCCCGGCTTGATAAAGGCTAATGTGATGAGCCGATATCGGTTCGTGGCCGGTGCGCTCTCCGGCCGCAGGCGAACCCGGGCGCGTGTGTACCATGCGGTCATGAACGCAATGTGGCGTTCCGGAACGATGATGAAGGCGTTCGCGGGCACGCTTTGCCACAGGGCCAGCGCTAGGCCGCATAACAACAACGCCAGCACGGCAGCCATGATCGGTTCGCGACCCAGCAGGAGCGGTTTGCCGGGCAAGGCCAACGCCGGTAGCTCCCAGCGAGCATTGCCAGTAAACAAGATCTGAAGTTCGCTCCAGCTAGCGCGCAACGCAATCAGTGCAACCGCAACGCTACCTACGCCACCGACGAGCAACACGTTGCGAGACACATGGCGACGGCTGCGCACGGTCATGACGATGGCTGGCAAGGTGATGATGAGTGCGAGTGGGGCCGCGATTTTGTGGGTTAACCAGGCCGCGATCAAGCCCACTACGCACGATGCAATG
>JAGPDK010000393.1 GCA_018057605.1 Kofleriaceae bacterium
CCGACAAACCTTTGTGAATTACGGTACGTGCAGCGCGTTCAATTGCTGTGTCGTCTTCGAGGGCGAGTAACGCACGGGCGTGGCCCATGGTGAGTTTTTTGTCTTCAACCCATTGGCGCACGGTTGCAGGCAAGCGCAGCAAGCGGATGGCATTGGCTACCGTACTGCGGTCTTTGCCAACGCGTTGCGCGACGGCATCTTGGGTCAGCCCAAACTCGTCCATTAACCGTTGATAGGCCGAAGCTTCTTCTAACGGGCCCAAGTCGGCACGTTGTAAGTTCTCGACCAAGGCGCGTTCAAAAGCCGCCTGTGGCGCCACGTTTTGCACGACCACGGGCACGTCGTGCAGTCCGGCGCGTTGGGCGGCGCGCCAGCGTCGTTCACCAGCGATGAGATAGTAGCCGGCGCTGTCGCCGGGCCGCGGCCGTACCACCAACGGCATAATAATGCCGTGAATTCGGATGGAAGCCGCGAGTTCTTCGAGTTCGTGTTCGCCGAAGTTGCGCCGTGGCTGCTCGGGACCCGGAAACAATTGTTCGATACCAGCTAAAAAATACGTTCGATTCGCTGCGGCAATCGGTGCGGCGCTGGCGCTCGCACCGTGGGCGGTGGCGGCACCGTGTGCAGTTGCCGGAGGGGTTGCGCTCGACGGGCTTGGCATTGCGGCTGTGCCGGGCAGGCCTGGCGTACTCGGTGCACGGGTTGGCCCTGCCGGTAACAACGCCGACAATCCGCGCCCGAGGCCTTTTTTCTTTGGGTCGATGGTCATGATAACTGACTGGCTTGCGCCGTGGGCTGGGCCACCAAGGTCCGGGTTAGGAACTCGTCGGCCAGCGCCAAATAACTTTTGGTGCCGGGGCAGCGTAAATCGTAGAGCAACACTGGCTTGCCGTGGCTTGGTGCTTCGGACAGGCGAATGTTGCGGGGCACCACAGTTTCGAACAATTTGTCGCCGAAAAATTGCGCGACTTCATCGCGAACCTGAGTCGATAAGTTGGTGCGCGGATCAAACATTGTGAACACCACTCCTATGATGGCCAGGGTAGGGTTGTACGCTGCGCGCACTTTTTCAACGGTCGAAACCAGTGCCGACAGGCCTTCGAGGGCAAAGTACTCGGCTTGCATCGGCACGATGACACTGTCGGCGGCAACCATGGCGTTGAGCGTGAGAATGCCAAGCGAAGGTGGGCAATCGATAACAATGAAATCGTACGAGGCGGCCACGGCGGCCAAGCTGTTGGTCAAAAAGCGTTCGCGCGAATCCGCACCGATAAGCTCAATTTCGGCACCGACCAAATCGGTCGTGGCCGGGGCGACGAACAACGTGGTGATTTCGGTTGGCCGGATGACATCTTCCAGTGCGACATCGCCGACCAGGGCGTCATAGATCGAAAGCTCAATTTTATCGCGGGTATACCCGACGGACGATGATGCATTGCCTTGTGGGTCAAAATCGACCAGCAACACCCGGTAGCCTCGCGACGCCACCGAAGCGGCCAGATTCACGGCCGTCGTGGTTTTGCCCACGCCGCCCTTTTGATTGGCGACTGCGATGATCCTCGACATGCGCGAGTCCTAGCACGACGCCATGACGATCTCGCCTTTGAACGCGACGTTGATGAAATAAGATTTAAATTCCAGGATCTTCTTAAGTAATTGAAAATAATAAGTAAAATTGGAATATTTCATTCGCCTACCAAGTAAAAATTGCAAAAGCAAGCCAAAAACTTGGTCTTCTGTCAGATAAAGCATACCTTGTGTTCAGATGTAGGACATGTAGTCCATGTCCTTGGAGGAAACTATGTCGTCAGGATTTCCGCGCGTTTACACCTCTTTTGCTGAATTTGAACGCGACGAGCTTCGCCGTCTCGATTCGCTCCACACGTCGGTGGACGACTTGGTGGAAGAACGATTCTCAGTCGATCTTGAGTTTGGTGGCGGTTCGGAAGCGCCCCGCAAACGCGGCCGCCCGCGTAAGAACCCGCTCTAGTACCGCAAATCCTGAGTCCGTTCAGAGTTCCTAATTGATTGACGGTACGAAGCAAAAATGAGGCTAGGACCGAGCATCAAGTGGGATTACGCACAGGGTTTTTCCCGGCCTCACCCGAAGGGGCCGGACGTGGAGCGAACCAAGCGAACGCTTGGGCGCGAGAACGCCAAACCCTGATCGAACTTCGGATGCGAGGTACTAGTTACATTGCCGGTAGCCCGTGCAAGGCGAGGGGGCCTGGCACGGGCTGGCATCACGGCGTCGGCGCAACCGCGGACGGTCGCTCAGTTCAAGTTGGCATTGCTCACGTCGATTTGCGCCAGTAATTCGTGCAATGCGGTGATGGCGAGGCCAAGGCGCGCCATGACAGAGGCAGTCTCCAGCATGCGCTGTCGATCATTGGCGTCGATCGTAATCGCCGCTGCCACCGCATCGGCGGCAAAGCCCGGGCACGGCGTACGCGCGAGTTCACAAAGCTGCTGGCCGGCGTCGGCTAGGTGCGGCGAAATCTGATCGCACAGGGTGATCAATTCTTGGTGGCGGTGCCGTTCTTGGTTGCTCGGAATGGCTGGCTGATTGTCGAGCTGTTGGCAGCTAAATTGACGATACCCATCGCTGGTTAATGCCAATTCATGGTGCACCAACGCGCGTCCAATGCCGCGGAGCAGCAACATGTAACGACCGTCGGGCAATTCTTCGGAACATACAACTTGGCCGACCCCAACCGTGGTGTAGATCGCGGGCTGGGGCTGCACGGTGCTGCCATAGCCTGGCATCAAGCGCGCGATACCCATCACGCCATTGCCGGCAAGACAGGCTTTGGTCAAGGCGCGGTAGCGTGGTTCAAAGATGTGCAGCGGCAACAAACCACCCGGTAACAATACACAGTTAGGCAACGGAAACACCGGCAAACGCGGTAGGGAGTTGGCTAGTAACAACTCAATTGCGGTGATGTCGTGGGTTGGGGCGCGACTCATGGTTGATTATCCAAAAACGTCGATGCAACTACCGCTCAGCGCGGGCGGAGCCTCGGTAGCGAGAAAAAATGCCGTGTTCGCGATGTCGGTTGGTGTCATGTCAGGTTTCGCACCCGGCAAACCCTCTTGCAGCATTTGGGTATCAACGCTCCCTGGACAAATCGCGTTCACCGTTGCGATGCCGTGCAACTCGAGGGCTAACGCCCGGGTGAACCCAATCACCGCGTGTTTGGCGGCACAGTAGGCGGCCAAGCCGGCGGTACCTTGGCGTCCGGCGATCGAGGCAATGTTGATAATGCGACCACGACGGTTGCGGATGTCAGCACCAAACGCGCGACAAACAAAAAAAGTGCCGTCGCAATTGACTGCAAACATGCTGTGCCATTGCGCATCGGTAGCGTCGAGCACGCTGCCGCGTATCACGCTGCCCGCGTTGTTGACGATGATGTCGACTTCGCCATGGCGGCCGCGGGCTTGGTTGGCTGCGGCGTTGACCGCTGCAGAATCGGAAACATCGACGCTGTCCCACTGCGCAGCGGGGCCAATGTTGGCTGCGACTTCAGCGAGTTGGTCGCGCGATCGCGCCCACAAGGTGACGTTGGCACCGTGATGCGCGAATAACACCGCGATCGCTCGCCCGATGCCGCGACCGGCACCGGTAATGACCACGTGTTTCCCGGCTAACCGTTGTAGTCGTTCCATAACGAAGCGCGCGTCGCATCGGGACAAACCGTACGATGTTGGTAGTTGGCGTGGTCGAAGGTGACGATGAAGGGGGTATTGGGTGTGGCCAACGCAGTTTTGGCTTCGGGCGACAGGGCAAAGCGTGTGTATTGCACCGCCGAGATGCGGTCGGCGGTTGACCGGCCGGGCTCGAACTGGGCGCGAATGGTGTGATCGCCGAGCTGCAGCACTAAATGTTCGTCGAGGCCCACCAGCCGATTGAGTTCGGTATAGGCATCGCAACCGTGCGGCAGTTCGATCATTAACGTTGCCGATAACGATGCTTCCGTTGGCATCATCTCGTTGTAGACCTTGATTTCGCCTTCGATTTGGTCTTCGCGTACCATGTTTTCGGTGCGGCACATCTCTTCGATTTGCAGCGTCAAGGTGTGGCGATTTTCAAAAAGCAGCGAGACTCGATCACCAATCAGCACTCGGCGCGGGCGCTTGAGTTCAATGATCCGCCGACGAAAGTCATCGCGAATGGGGCCGTACAGCGCAGGGCCCTTGATGTCATGGCGAGTGATGGGACGCACTAAACTCATGCGCTGGGTGTAGCATTTTATCGACGACAGCCAAGTGGAAAACACCTGCCGACAGGCGTGCCAATGTCCGAAACGCAAAAAACAACCGACCGGCGGTTGTTTATGCGGTGTCGTGATGCAAGCGGCACGTTGCGACGTCGCGCGCTCATCAACACGTGGTGCTTGACGACTACTTGAGCGCGTCGAGGGCTTTTTGGAAGCGACCGGCGTGTGACCGTTCAGCACGGGCCAACGTCTCAAACCATTCGGCGATTTCTTCAAAACCTTCTTCGCGCGCAGTCTTGGCAAACGCTGGGTACATTTGAGTGTACTCGTAGGTTTCGCCGGCAACCGAGGCTTTGAGGTTTTTGGTGGTGTCGCCAATTGGCTCACCCGTGGCAGGATCGCCAACTTGTTTTAAGTAGTCGAGGTGTCCGTGGGCATGACCGGTTTCACCTTCGGCCGTGTCGCGGAATAAGCCAGCGACGTCGGTGTGACCTTCAACGTCGGCCACTTTTGCGAAGTACAGATAGCGACGGTTGGCTTGGGATTCGCCAGCAAACGCTTCTTTAAGATTGGTGTGAGTCTTGGTATTTTTCAATTCAGCCATAGTGCGCTCCTTGTGCACAAGTTGGTAGCACTGCCGTCCCGGGTCGGCAATCGAGCCGATGGGCTTATTCGACCCAAACCGCGAATGGATCGCGCGGCGTGGGATGCAGCAATACGCGAGCGTTACGCGGTGCGGTTGCGCCAGTGTGTAGCGCAGCGCCACCGAGGCGGGTGGTCCACGCCAGCGCGACCCAGCCAAACGACAATCGTGCATTGATTTCACACAGCGGCGCCAACGCTCGACCGTGTTGATCCTGATAGAAGAATCCGTCGATGGTGAATGGGCCGAGGTAACCCAAGGCGCGCAACGCCTGACCGGCAGTGTCGACGGTGGCGATAATCCGGTCGCGCTCGGCGACGGTCATCGGCGGCGTACGCATCTCGATGCCGGTAAAACCGCCATGGGCGTTGCATAACAAAGTATGCGGCGGGCGCTGGGTAACCGCGCTGGCGTCGACGGTGGCGAGCACGCCGTAATCGAGCAGCCGAGGTAGCCACGGTTCAAATACCAACGCACCACAACTGCGCAGCAGGATATCCGCGCGATGCAGCGCCGCGTCGTCGAGATCGTGGCCCCACACGCGGTCGCGGCCAGCCGCTGTCCACGGCGCTTTACATACCCACCCGCCAGCGCCCAGGTTGGCCCGACAGCGGGTGATGTGCTCGCGTAGCCCGGCAGTTGAGGTGATGGCGGTCGCGCATAATAACTCGACGCCGGCTTGTTGTCGCACCGCGAACGTCAGGCGGCGATCGTTGGCAGCTTTGGCAACGTCGTCAGACACCGGTGCTTGAATCAGGGCGACCCGCCACGGCACATGAC
>JAGPDK010000394.1 GCA_018057605.1 Kofleriaceae bacterium
TTGCCGGTGACGGCCAAGTGACGTTGGGCAACACCATCGTCAAAGCTGGGGCAAAAAAAGTACGGCGCCTCGGCGACGGTCGCGTGATCGCGGGCTTTGCGGGCTCGGCCGCCGACGGCCTCGCGCTGTTCGAACGGCTCGATGCCAAATTGCGCGAGCAACGCAGCCCATTGCGGCGGGCCGCGGTCGAGCTGGCCAAAGAATGGCGCACCGATCGCGCCATGCGCAAGCTTGAAGCCATGTTGGTGGTTGCCGATGCCGACGGCACATACATCTTGTCGGGCTCGGGCGATGTCATCGAGCCTGACGACGGCATCGGTGCCATTGGTTCGGGTGGCCCCTACGCGCTGTCAGCAGCGCGCGCGTTGCTGCGCCACAGCGACATGTCGGCCCGGGCAATCGTCGACGCAGCAATGGCCATTGCCGGTGAAGTTTGTATCTACACCAACGCCAGTATCACGGTCGAGGAATTGTCATGAAAGCGCTTAGCAAGATTGCAACGTTAACCGACGCGCAACTCACTCCGGCCCGCATCGTTGAGGAACTCGACCGCTACGTCATTGGCCAAACCGAAGCCAAGCGTGCGGTTGCGGTCGCAATGCGCAACCGCTGGCGTCGACAACAAGTGGTGGGTGATCTCAAAGACGAAATCGCACCCAAAAACATCATCATGATGGGCCCAACAGGGGTCGGGAAAACCGAAATCGCTCGGCGGCTGGCTAAGCTGGCGCGCGCGCCATTTCTCAAAGTTGAAGCCAGCAAGTTTACCGAAGTAGGTTACGTCGGGCGCGACGTTGATTCGATCGTGCGCGATCTGATGGAAGTGTCGGTCAAGCTGGTGCGCGACGAAGAAGCGGCCAAAGTGCGGGGGCGGGCGCGTGAGGCCGCCGAAGAGCGTGTGTTGGATTTGCTGTTGCCGCGGCCACCGGGCGCTGCGCCAGCGCGTTCCATGGCAGATCGCCCAGGCGAACCCTCGACGGCAACCGATAGCACCCGCGAGAAATTTCGCGACATGCTGCGCGATGGCCGGCTCAACGATCGCGAAGTTGAGTTGGAGCTCAACGACGATCGCAATCCATTCGTTTCAATGCTCGGCGGCCAGCCCGGCATGGATGAAAACGCGCTGTCTGGGTTACGCGACATGATGGGTGGCATGGGCAAAAAGACCCGTCGGCAAAAGCTCCGGGTGCCGCAAGCCTGGGATGCCTTGACCGAGCAAGAAGTTGAAAAGCTGATCGATGCCGATGCGGCGGCCCGCGAAGCCGTTAGCCGCGCGGAAAATTCCGGCATCGTGTTTATCGACGAAATCGACAAGATCGCGAGCAGTCGTGATCGTAATGGCGCCGATGTATCGCGTGAAGGCGTGCAGCGCGATTTGTTGCCAATTGTCGAAGGCTCCACCGTAACCACCAAATATGGCCCGGTAAAAACCGACCATGTGTTGTTCATCGCCGCAGGGGCGTTTCATGTGGCCAAGCCGAGCGATCTGATTCCTGAGCTGCAAGGCCGCTTTCCAATTCGCGTCGAACTTACGTCGCTGGGCGCGCCGGAATTTGTGCGTATTTTGACCGAGCCGCAAAACGCCATGACCCGGCAATACGCAGCGCTGTTAGCGACTGAAAATGTGATTATCGAGTGGAGCGCCGACGCGGTGCAAGAGGTGGCGTCGATTGCGGCGGCGGTGAATCAGCGCAGCAATGATATCGGCGCGCGGCGCTTGCACACCGTGCTTGAGCGCTTGCTTGATGACCTGCTCTACAACACGCCCGAAATTGGCCCGCAAACAATTCCGATTACAGCGGCGTATGTCCAAGAGCGACTCGGCTCGCTCGTCGCTGACGAGAATCTATCGAGCTACATTTTGTGATCATGGTACCGTGCGGTAACTCGCGCGGTCGCTGGAACCGTTGGCTGGTTCGTGCTGTACTGTCACCGCTGTGCAGGCGTTGATAGAAAAAGCCCGCGTGCTAATTGAAGCACTGCCGTTTATTTCGGAGTTCCGCGGCAAAATCGTGGTGGTAAAGATCGGCGGCGCTACGCTCGAAGACGAAAATTTGCGACGGCGCTTTTGCGAAGATGTAATTTTGCTCGACTGGGTCGGCCTCCACGTGGTGGTGGTGCACGGCGGCGGCAAACAAATTACCTCGATGCTCGATCGCTTGGGTATTGAAGCAAAATTTGAACGCGGTATTCGCGTGACCGATGCGGCGACCTTGCGAGTAGTCGAGATGGTGTTAGCCGGGCCGATCAATTCCGACATTGTACGGTTGATCAATCACCTCGGGGGGGCCGCGGTCGGGCTCACCGGCTGCGATGGTGGCCTGGCCAAAGCCCGGTTGGTGGATCCCGCGTTGGGCCGCGTTGGCGAAGTTGAAACCATTGATCGCATTGTGATCGATCGGCTCATCGGCGAGTTCATTCCGGTTATTGCACCCTTGGCGACCGGTCCCGATGGTGATCCGCTCAACGTGAATGCCGATGTGTTTGCAGCCAAACTGGCGGCGGCCATGGGTGCCGAAAAGCTGGTGCTGCTCACCGACATTGCTGGCGTGTTAGACGCCGACAAACGCCTCATTCCAACCATCACCCCGAGTCTCGCCGCCGATTTGATCGAGCGCGGGGTGATCGCTGGCGGCATGATTCCTAAAGTAGAAAACGCCTTGGCCACCCTCGCGGCTGGCGTTACCAAAGTGCACATCATTGATGGCCGTTTGGAACATGCGCTACTCCTTGAAATTTTCACCACCGATGGCGTGGGCACCCAAGTCGTCGCCGACGCCGCCGCATTACCGACCAAAGGGAGCATATGAGCAATACCCAAGCAGAACTTCTCGCGTTGGCTGACCAGGTGCTGGTCAAAAACTATCGGCAAGCCCCCTTTGTGCTGGCGCGTGGCAAAGGCGCCGAGCTTTGGGATGTAGCCGGTACGCGCTATGTCGATATGACCGCAGGCATCGCTGTGTGCGGGCTCGGCCACGCCCATCCCACATTTACCTCACGCATCGCCGAACAGCTAACTAAACTGGTTCACACGTCGAATTTGTTTTTCAACGACCAGCAAATTCTCGCTGCCAAAGCGATCGTTGATCATTGTTTTGCAACCCGCGTGTTTTTCTGCAACTCGGGCGCGGAAGCCAATGAAAGCGCACTGAAACTTGCGCGGCGCTTTTACGTCGATGCTGGGCAACCCGAACGCACAACCATTATCTCGACGGTGGGCAGCTTTCACGGTCGTTCGTTCGCGACGGTTGCGATTACTGGGCAAAAAAAATATCGCGAAGGCTTTGGGCCGCTGCTTGAGCCGGTGGAGTTCGCACCGTATGGCGACCTTGATGCGATGGCCAAGCTGCTCGCACCGCGCAAGGCTTGCTGCGTGATCGTCGAACCGATTCAAGCCGAAGGCGGTATTGTGGTGGCACCGCCGGGCTATCTTGCCGGCCTGCGTGAGCTATGCGATCAAACCGATACCTTATTGATTTTCGACGAAGTGCAAACTGGTATGGGCCGCACCGGCAAGTGGTTTGGCTATCAGCACGACAATGTGTTGCCAGATGTGATGACCTTGGCCAAAGGGTTAGGTGGTGGTGTGCCAATTGGCGCAATTGCCTGCAACGCTAAAGCCGCTGCTGCCTTGGCTTTCAAAGCCGGCGGCGTAGTCGCGCACGCCAATACGTTCGGCGGCAATCCCTTGGCCTGCGCTGCAGCCAATGCGGTGTTTGCAATTATCGACGACGAAAAGTTGCTCGACCAGATTACCGCCACGGGGGAGTATCTCGGGCACCAGTTGAATGCGCTGGTGACGGATTTCCCGGGGCATGTTACCGAAGCCCGGGGGCGCGGGTTACTGCGCGGTTTGGTGGTCAGTGGCCTGCCGGGTGATGTTACGGCCAAGTGTCGTGAACGTGGCGTGCTGCTGTCGGTGGCCGGCGACAAAGTTGTGCGCTTTGCGCCGCCTTACATCGTGACCCGCGCGCTTATCGATGAAGCCATCGCGGTGTTGCGTGGCGTGTTGGCCGAAGGCGCCGGCAAGGCAGCGCCATGAGCGCAGGGCGGCCGAAGCTTGACTTCGTAACGCTCGCGAGCATTCCGACCAGCGATTGGCCAGCGTTGTGGCGTGTTGCGCGCGCGCTCAAGGCCGAACGTGCGGCCGGGCAGCGTCATCATAGCCTCGACGGTAAAACCGTTGCTTTGGTATTTGAAAAAGCCTCGACGCGAACCCGGGTTTCGTTTGAAGTTGGGGTCTACGAACTTGGCGGCCACGCTGTGGTGTTGTCATCCCAAGGTTCACAAATTGCGCGTGGTGAACCCATCGAAGATACCGCTCGGGTGCTGGCCGGCTATTGCAACGCCATCATGATTCGCACGTTTGGCCAAGACCGGGTTGAAGCGTTAGCGCGTTGGGCTGCGGTGCCGGTGATCAACGGGCTGTCGGATCTCCATCATCCTTGTCAGCTTGCCGCCGATTTGCTGACCGTCATCGAACGCTTCGGTCAGCTCGATGACCTGCGGTACACATGGATCGGCGACGGCAACAATATGGCGAACTCGTGGATTGAGGCCGCCGGCTTGTTCGGGTTGCAGCTGACCGTAGCGTGTCCCGAAGGCTACCGCCCAGATGCGATTTTGGTAGGCCAAGCCCAGGCCCGCTGTGCTGCCAGCGGCCGAGGTAAGATCTCCATCACTAGTGATGTCCGCGCGGCGGCCGCCGGTGCCGATGTCCTGTCGACTGATGTCTGGGCTTCCATGGGCCAGGAGGCTGAAGCGCAGCAGCGTCAGCTTGCGTTTGCTGGCTACTGCGTCGATGAACCGTTGCTCGCGACCGCGTCGGCCCACGCGATTGTGCTGCATTGCCTGCCGGCCCACCGTGGCGAGGACATTACCGGCGGCGTGCTCGATGGGGCACAATAGTTGGCATGGCAGCAAGCCGAAAATCGTATACCTTCGCAAAAAGCAATTATGCAGTGGCTGTTCGCAAAATAGCATTACGCTGGTAACATATACGCGTGAGTACGATTCCGGCGGAGATCCCAGGCATCGGGGCATCAACGCAAAAGGTGCGGGTGAATTCGGCGTTTAATCCAATTGCTGCTGGCATTGGACCGCAAGAGTATTTTGTATTGTCGCGTATCGACGGCAAAACTTCGTTGCGTGATTTGCTTTTGTCGACGGGGTTGCCGCCTGAGCAATGTGTTTTGATCGCGCAGCGGTTACGCACGCTGGGTGCCATGCTGTTGCCGAATGAGACGACACCGCCGCCAAGCGCCACTGCCGCGGTAACGCGCACGACGTCGAGTCCCGCAGTTTCAGTGGTGGCGCGCACGGCTTCCAGTTCGGGCCCGACGCGCGCCGGCACGACGGCGGCTGCGCCAAGTCCGGCACCCATCCCGGCGGTAGCGGCCTCGGTTTCTCAGCCTATGGCGGCCTTTGTCGAACCGCCAACTGTGGCGCGCGGCGTTGCCATTGGTGCCAGGCCGACGCCACGGGGCGCCATGCCGCCCTTAGATGATTCCGCGACCATGCGCGGCCCGCGCGTCGCGGCTGCAGCTTCTGCTTCTGCTGTACGCATTGCAGATCTCGACCTGTCGTTGCCATCGCCGAGTGGTGATGAGGTCGGTGCACTGGCGGAAGCCGGCGATCTATCGG
>JAGPDK010000395.1 GCA_018057605.1 Kofleriaceae bacterium
ATCATCCCGCGAATCTACCTGCTCGGTCTGACGCTCAACTGCGACGTTATCGAACCACAGTCGGCAGCGCTGCCACCAGCTTCGAACCGACGACGATGGCCGCGGCGGCAGCGCTAGGTGCCTCGCACTGCTGGGTCGCCTGCCCCGCCGCCAGCGCTTGCGCCACGGAAATCACCGGCGTGCCCAGCCCACATGGTCGGATGTGCCGCCACGCCGACGCTGGCGTCGCCAAATTGAGCGCAAAACCATGGGTCACGACACCGCGTGCTACGTGAATGCCGCAGGCTGCAATCTTAGCGTCACCGACCCAAATTCCAGCCGGGTCGCGCCGCCACTGCGCGTTAGCGACGCCCCACTGCGCCAAACTTTCGATGAGCACGTGGGCCACGATTTCCAAAAGGCCAATCACGCTGCGCACCCGCACTACCGGGTACACCATGAGTTGGCCTGGGCCGTGATAGGTCACGTCGCCGCCACGCTCGATGCGTTCAACCGCCACACCGTCGGTCGCCAGCTCACCGGCAGTGGTTAGCACATTGGCGGTGGTCGCCGAGCGGCCCAAGGTGATCACTGGCGGGTGTTCGCACATCAACACAGCACCGGGTGCCGAGCCAGCCAACACCTCGTCGCGCCACGCCAATTGTCGACGCAGCGCCAAGCGATATTCGATGTTACCGAGCCAGTGCCAAGCGATCACGCCACGCCTGAAAGCAGCTCGTCGAGTACGCCGTCGTCGAGGTAACGCAATTGCGCCGGCGCCATCGCAACGCCGACGCCAGCGTCGATGAGCGCGCGCGTCAGGCTGTCAGCACAAACCACGGTGATCGATCGCCCGCCGCGTTCGAGTTCGCGCTCGGCGTCGGGTGACAGCGGTGCCGCTGAAAACAACACTCCCGCAAGTAAGCCTTTGGCTTCAACTCCGACGCGCAATTCGCCAACGCCACGACGGTCCACCGGCTCACTGCCGCTGCGTGCACTGATCAACACTTGTTTGCCAATGCCAGGGGCTGTGGCGCTCGCGTAACTGATGCCGTCGACGCGCTTAACCCACCCGATGTCGGTGTAGCCAGTTGCAACCAAGTATGCCGTGATCAAACGCTCAAAGCCACTGGCCGTCGCAGAGCGAATGCGCGCTGCCAACGTAGTGAACGCGTAGTCATGGAGCTGGCCAATCGCCGCAGCCAACGTGCGTTCAACTGCAGCCGAGCCGCCGATCAACGCGGGCCCCGGTGAAAACAAATCGCGGCCGCGGTAACTCACGCGTGGGCGCAGCCCAACCGCGCGATAGCTGCGCTCGTCGTGCAATAATTCGGCTTTTAACGTTGGCCAGTAGGTTTCAGGATCGGCTTCAAACATGCCGCGTTTGCGCAGCATCTGCGCTAATTGCTTGACCGGAATCGGCTGCGCATGTGGCAGCGTTGCAAACAGCGCCGCCGCCGCATCCCCGGCAGCATTGCCGATGCGCCCAGCGCCGGGCGCGCCGAGGGCAACGATGGCAGCATCACTCGTGCCACCGACGAGCGGCGCAGCTGTTACGCGAGGCGCCGCGCCAGCAGCCGGACGGGCATCGCGCTTGTCACGGCCGTCGCGATTGTCACGGCCGTCGCGGCGTGGTTCGTGGCGCGGTGGCGACGCATGCCGTGGCGCTTGTGGCCCGTTGCCGCCGGGCGCGGCAACCGCACCGACATGCGCGGCACCCGACGCACCGGCACCAGCGGTATTTGCTTGGCGCGCGTCGCGCCGTGCTTGCCGTTCACGATCGCGCTCTTCGCGACGCCGACCGCGATGGTCGCGGCGATCGTCCCACATCTTTTTACGTTCTTGACGTGCGTTGATCTCGGGCATCATCGGCCGATCTTCGTCGGCGGTGCGCTGATCACGGAACTCGGCATGGGCACCGCCCGCAGGCGACAAATCATCACCGTACACTTCGGAAAGCGCACGTTCTTCCTCGGTGAGCACCGGCGCGACAACTACCGGTGCAGGCTCAGCAACAAACACCGCAGCGCCATGATCGGCGACTTCAGGCCCGGCATCGCGGTGGGCTGGGCCGGCTTTGGCAGCCTTGCCAGCGCTCGCTGGCTTGATCGTAGCGCTAGCTTTTGCGCCCGCTTTGACGGCAGTGGCCGGCTTGGCCGCAGCGGCTTTGCTCGACCCCGGTTTGGCGACCGGTTTAGCTGTGCTCGCCACTGGCTTTTTGGGAGCTTTTTTTTCTGCCGTTGTCGTCGATTTTTTTACTTTCGCCATCGCTTGGCTGGATACCGTGGCCGGTTACCAGCCGTCAAGCCCGCCAGGACGGTCAAAAATTTGCCCCGGCGCGTGGCGCGACATACGGTCTGGACCAGCGGAACCTGCGATGAATCAGCCACGAATCGGTGTCCTTTTTGGCGGCATGTCCAGCGAGACGCAAGTCTCGCAGCATAGCGGCGAGGCTGTGGTTGCAGCCTTGCGCAGCCGTGGCCACCTGGTGGTGCCGATCTATGCCGATCGCGACCTTGATATGGCCTTGCGGCAGCATCCCATTGATGTCGCCTTTATCGCGTTGCATGGCCGCTTGGGCGAAGACGGTTGCGTGCAAGGCTTACTTGAAGTGCTTGGCATTCCGTACACCGGGTCCGATGTGTTGGCCTCGGCCACCGCGATGCACAAGGTGCGTGCCAAAGAATTATTTCGCCTGCATAATTTACCGACCCCAGCGTACTACCCATCGACTGTCGAAGACGCGGCGGCTGCGCTGCAGCGCCACGGTGAGTTTGGCTATCCCTGTGTCGTTAAACCAGTGCGCGAAGGATCATCGCTTGGCGTCACGATTTGTGAAAGCGCTGACGACTTCGCAGCGGCATGGGATGCCGCGCGCTGCTTCGACGACGAAGTGGTGGTTGAACGCTACATCGCAGGTATGGAAGTTTCGGTAGCCATCGTCGGCGATCGAGCGCTCGGAGCCATTGAAGTTGCGCGTACCGGCGTATTTGACTACAGCGCAAAATGCGGCTTGCCCCACGAGCGATACTTCACGCCGCCACGCCTAACCCCCGAACGCTACCGCACGGTGCTGGCAACGGCGTTGCGTGCCCATCGGGCCTTAGGCTGCCAAGGTGCCACCCGGGTTGACTTGATCGTCACGACCAGCGGCAACGAATATGTCCTTGAGGTGAATACCGTGCCTGGGTTAGCCCCCGGCGCGTTGCTGCCGCGCATCGCCGCTGCTGCAGGCATTGGCTTTGCCGACCTGTGCGAAATGATGATTGCGGGTGCGGGGCTTGGCGCGGGCCGGCGGCGCGGCGAACGGCGCATCTTGCAACGCGAATTTGCCGGGCTAGATCGGCGCAGCGAGGCATGCAATGCACACTAAAATCACCCCAGGCATATCGTCCACATTGTCCGAAAAACGGACGATCGGCATCGTGGTCGGTGCCGCGGTCGCAGCCGTTGCCACCGCGGCTGGGGCCCACGCGTTGGTGGCCGCCAAAACAGCCGAGCTCAACGTGGCCTTGACGCGCCGTGGCGGCGTCGCAATCTCGGTCGGCCGCGTTGATGCCGGGCTCACCGCAACGGTTCGGCTTTCGAACATTCGGGTGGGTGAGTTGTTTAGCGCCGATGCATTTGAAGCTCGCGTCGCCTTTGGATCGTTGCTCAGTGGCGACTTTGGGGCTGATGAGATCCTGGTCGAATCGCCTCGCCTCAACGCCCACGTCTACGCCAACGGCAACTCCGAACTCAAAGATGTGATTCGGCGGTTTGCACCACGGCGCCAAGCTAACGCCGGCCCGACCAAACCAGCGCGGTTACGCCGCATCGTGGTGTCGCGTGGGGAACTCACCATCGGCCTCGATAGTGGTGGCCAAATGGTCGCGCACGCCGTTGAGCTTTCGCCGCACCCCGGCGGCGTCCGCGTCGTGACCGGTCAACTCGACACGTCGATCGGCAGCGACGCGCATGGCGGCTTCCAGGCCAGCGCCAGTTTTGCGCGCACGGCCTTCGATCTTACCCTGCCAACGCTCACCATCACGCGCGGTATTGCCGTGGGCGGCAATGGCTCGATTGCATTTGGCAATGGCAATGCCAGCGGCAATGTTGCGTTGTCGACGATCGCGATCTCGCGACAAGCGCCCGATGAACCGATCAAAATGTTCGCCCGACTCGACGACCACGGGGTGCCTCGCCCCATGCAACTATGGCTACAGGCGTCGGCGCCGATGGGGCTGCGCATCGCGGGCGACCATCTACCGCTACGCTTGCTGGCACCGTTGCTGCCGACATCGGTGGACCTGCGTGATGCCCATGCCAGCGGCACGCTGTCGGTGGCCCGCGATGGTGCGCAGCTGCAAATCGAAGCGGCGGGCACGATAACTCAAGCCGTGGTGCGCAGCGCCCGCGTCGATGAATCGCCGATCGCCATTTCGCCAACGATCACGCTGCAGGCCGGCATCACCCTGGCGCCAGACGGCAGCCGCAACGGCCCGTTTGAGGCTGTGGCTCTTGATCAACTGCGCGTTGCCGTTGCGCCGGCAACCATCAACATGCGTGGCCACTTGGCCGCATCCTCAAGTCGCGCGCTGCATGGCCAACTCGCCATCACGCTCGACCAACTTGCCTGCGAGGCCGCGCTCGCTGCAGTGCCACCGTCGATTCGCGGGCCACTCGACGGCTTAACCATGCAAGGTTCGCTGCATGGTGGCCTGCGCGCCGAAATTGATTTAAACCGCCCGACTGGTAGCGGCATTATGCTGACCAGCACGCTCGACCCAAGCAGCTGCATCGTGACTGCCGATCCGCCGATGACCGACGTCGCGAGCCTCAAAGGCACCCTGCGCCATACGTTTCCAACCGGCACCGTGCGGTCGGTCGGGCCCGACACCGAGGGCTGGGCCAGCATCGAACGTATCTCGCCGATGGTCTATGGTGCGTTCACCGCGGCCGAAGACGGACGTTTTTTCCAACATCATGGCTTCGACCTTGAGCAAATCGCCCGCAGCCTCGAAGTTAATCTGCGCGACGGCAAATTAGCGCGCGGCGGCTCGACGATTAGTCAACAACTGATCAAAAACAGCTTTCTGACCCAACGCCGCAGCTTTGGCCGTAAGCTGCAAGAAGCGGTACTGACGTGGCGGCTCGAAAACGTGCTGAGCAAGCAAGAAATTTTGCAGCGCTACCTCAACATCATCGAGCTCGGCCCAGAAATTTTTGGCATCACGGCGGCCGCCCGCTTTTGGTTTGATTTGCCGCTGCGTGATCTTGAACCACGGCAAGCAGCATTTTTAGCAGCGCTCACGTCGGAACCCAAAAGTATGACGCGACGGCTCCGCAACGCTGGCCACCTCGACCCAGCCAGTGCCGCCCGCGTCGACACCATCTTGCGCGCCATGCGCCGCGACGATGTAATTACCGACGACGCCTACTACGCTGCGAAAGAAGCGCCGTTGGCATTAAATGCGCAAGCATTGCTGCAACCGCGCGCAACGCGCTGACCCGGAAACGCCCGACGCACGGCACGCTAACCAGAAACGGCCAATGAATGATCCAACGCAACGCGCTCATACACGCGCGGAGGGTTGAATGCCGGCGACTTGCCAGTTGAAAGTCGCGCAGAAGGGACGGGAACGTCCCCAATGCTGGTCACTTAAGCGCATCAGATCGAAACT
>JAGPDK010000032.1 GCA_018057605.1 Kofleriaceae bacterium
ATACCCTTGCCCATAACGCAAGCCAAGGTCGCGCAGTACCGCCAAATCGTCGGGCGTCTCGATCCCTTCAGCTACCACCACAGCATCAATGGCTTCAGCAATGCGGCCCAACGACCGCATCATTTCACGCTTCACGGGCGAGCGCGCAATGCCACGCACCAACACGTCACTGATCTTAATAAAGTGCGGCCGCAGCGCCATCACCGTTTCCAAATTGGAATGGCGCGTGCCGACGTCGTCGATCGCGACACCAAATCCCATCGCCGTGTAGGTGGCCAAGGCGCGACGAAACGAGGCAAAATTCTCGATCGCAAGTTTCTCGGTAATTTCAAACACGATGTTGGCCGGCGTCAAACCCGCAACATTGAGCAAATTCGATACTTCAAGTTCGATAAAGCTAGCGTCGTAAAACGACATCGGCAACAGGTTCACAAACAACCGATGCACTGGCGGCAACCCAACGGCGCTGCGCAGGGCCCGCCGGAAACATGCGCGATCTAGTTCAAATGTGAGTTCCACTTCGTCGGCGACACCAAATAGGGTAACGGGCGACTCCATGGCGGTATTGCGGGGTCCACGGGTCAGCGCTTCGTACGCAAAGATGTCACTCGTGCGCAAATCAACAATCGGTTGATACACCGTAGTCAATCCGTCGCCCAAAATAAGATCCTGCAACGCCGCCTTGTGGCGCTGCAGCGAACGCTCACGACCGATACGTACCGAGGTGTTGGCATCGGCGATCAACCGGGTAATCAAGCGTTCGGGCCGCAACATGGAGTTCCCCAAAACTCGCGCTGAGCCAACGGTGATGCGCGGTTGTTCACGCAGCAACTCGCGCGCTGCTGGCGCCAACGACACCTCAACAGCATCTTCAACCGCTAGCGCTAACGCGTCGAGATCAAACCGGCCACCGTGGCCAAGCGTGCTCGGGGTAGTGCGGCTAGACAAAAACACCACATATCCGTCGCCATCGCCGGTCCGACAAATAAGATCGGTATCAGTGAGCATGCTGCCACGCAGTGCATCAAGCACGTGGGCTGCGCGGTTGTAGATTTCGGTATGGTGGGCAATGCCCAAATCAAGTTCGACGCGTCGCAAGCGACTTAGATCGACGAGCAAACACGAAATCGCGCGATCGCGTTGCAGTATGCCGATGACTTCGCCGAGCCGGTCATGGTGCGGCCGAAATCTATCCGCCGGAGGTTGCCGATCACGTTCAAACGTCCGGGATGCCCCAGGTAGGGTGCTGCTGCCGTCGGGATCTCGATCGGCAGCGAAAAAGTGAATACGGCCAGGCCCGGCCCGTTTCGCGCCGCGTAACGCCGCCTGCGCTGCGGCTAACATCGAATCACTATCGGCGGCATCATCGGGAAAACACGCGACGCCCATCGACAAAGAAATCACGCGCGCTCCTGGCATTTGCATCGCCGCGACCGAATCACGCAAGCGCGCGGCGCGGGTCAACGCACCAGCCTTCCGGGTTTCAGGCAACAACAACACAAATTCGCCGCCACCGTGCCTCGCCGCGATGTCAGATCGGCGAACCGCGTCGGTAATGTCGGCATCGGATAAAGCACTTGCGATCCGACGCAACACATCGTCGCCAGCGCTGTAGCCCAAGTCGTAGTTGACGGTGGAAAACTGATCGATGTCAATGATGATCAAGGACATGGGCTGGCCATAGCGCTCGGCGCGGGCCACTTCTTCGCGGATGCGTTCTTGAAATGCGCCGTGGGTGTACAATCCGGTTACGCTGTCGCGCAGGCCGACGTCGGCAACAGCGGATGCGGCCCCCGCCGCACCCTTGCCAGTGACGCTGCGGCCATTGCCAAGCGCCGCCGCCATTTGCAGTTGCAGCTTCAACGAGCATCGGAGCTCCCAGATCTGCTCGGTGAATGGACGCTGCACCAGTTGCGTATGAGTCGGCCACGCCATCGCGCTAGCGCGTTCGCCGTGGTCGGCGAAAACCACCAGCCGCCGGCACGTACGGATCTCAGCGCGCGTGTCATTGGCTACGGCTTGCAACAATTGCAGCGCGGCAGCGCCACCAACGGACGCGACGTCGACAATCACGGCGGCTAGCGCTGCAGTCGTCGCTAGCAGGTCAGTCGCCGCCGCCGCGTCGATACAACCAACCATGTCGATATCGTCATCGGCGAGCTGCGCCGCCAACGTTGTGCGTTTGCCTTCATCGCGTTCTACATAAAGGACGATGGCTCGGATCGCTTTGATTGCACTACCCACGTGGCAGGATTATACCGATGGTTCGACCATGGTTCACACTGTTTTTCCGCTTGTTTCACGGCAACAAACAAAAGCGCCCATTTTCCGATTATTTCTTACCAGCGTTGCAGTAACCACCACAGCCCAAGCAGCCCCGCACCTAGCGAAATGGCCGGCATGACGATTCGCCGGTAGTGCAAGGTACCCACTGCACGTACTAACAACCACAGCAGCGGCAAGGCTACGATCACCAACGAAAGTTGGCCGAGTTCAACGCCCACGTTGAACAGCAGTAATGGCACCACAACATCACTCGGTGGCAACAGCTCGGCGAGCACCGACGCAAAACCCAGTCCATGGATTAGGCCGAAGCCAAAGGTGAGCCCAAAGCGCCAGCGCACCGCGGGATGAATGATATTTTCGACCGCAGTGTAAACAATCGAACCAGCGATTACCGCTTCAACCACGCGACCTGGTAGCGCAATGAGCTGCAGCGATGCAGCGATCAACGTGATGCTGTGAGCCACCGTAAACGCCGTGACAACCATGGCGGTATTGCGCAACGCCCGCCGCGGCGTTTCAGCTTGCCATTGCCAACCGGTTTCCACCTTCGTGCGCCGCAGCACCACCACGAGCAGCAACACAAACAAGAAACAGAGGTGGTCGGTGCCACTATAGATATGATCTAATCCAATGCGAATCCATGTACCGTAACTGGATGACCGCGGCCCACCGATTGACAGCTCAACCCGCGGCGCATCGGCTCGCACCACAAGGTTAACAGCCTCGGTCCCCGGTGCTACCAACCTAACCATAGCGATATGCTGCGCGTCGATGGCAAAAAACTCGTCGAAGTTTAGCGCTAGCGCGGTCACGGCAGCGGCGCACTGCATACGCCATCGCACCGCAACGAAGCGCGGGTCAGCATCTATCGCAACCGTGGGCCCATTGGGCACACATGCTTCGCCGACGACGGTTACCTGGACCCAATTCGCCACAAAACTGCCTACCGCGTCGCGGCCGGCCAACACCGCCGTCGCGGCCGGCTCACGTTCATCATTACTATGGAGAGGCGTCGTCAAATCAGCACGGGCGGTGCGCACCAACACGTCGATCGCGCGATCCTCGACGGTTAACGCAACGTACTTCACCGAACTTTGATGGGCCGCGGCCGGCCGCATCGCAGCCACGACTAGCAATGCCATCACCGCTAGGTTGACGACAAGGCGTTGCAGGACGTTACAGATCTTCAAAATAGTCATTGAGTTCTAACAACACATCAACATCGACGTCGACAAATTGCACGCCACCGCCGCGCACTGAACTTGGTTGATGAGCATCGGCCGAGCCCGTCAACGCAGCGGTGCTGCGCTTGCCAACCCATCGCACCACCGCCGGCAGGACGAAGCGTTGCGCCGTGGTGGATAACTGCAACTCAACCCACAGGTGCGCGCCGATCAGCAAATCGCTGTCGACGATAAATGCCCCCCCAACTCCAATGTCGAGCGTCTGCGCGTCGCGCCAACTGGCATCGACGGCCTTGGTAACTGGCGCCCCGGTTGGGTTCGCTGCAATGCGCACCGGCAAAGCACGGCCGTGGCGAGCTTTGCCACGAAAGTGGCCTCTGCGTTCATGCGACGATCCCTGCACCATCATTCCAGACTACCACGCGCGCAGGCACCGCGGATGCCTGCCAAAACTTTAGCGACTCCCTTTACCCCGCGGTGGCAGCCCTGTACGGTCATAAGGCGTGAAGATTCATTTGATCGGTATCGGCGGCACGGGGATGGGCGCGGTAGCTGGCTTGCTAGCTGCAGCCGGACACGAGGTGCGTGGCTCCGATGTAGCCGTGTATCCCCCCATGAGTGAACAACTCGCTGCACTTGGCGTACCGATTTTCACGCCATATTGCGCCTCCAACCTCGATTGGCTACCCGACATGGTGGTGGTGGGAAATGTGCATGGCAAAGATCACGTCGAGGTTGTGGCTGCCCAAGCGCGCAACATTGAACTAACGTCGTTCCCGGCGGTGTTGGGCAAGTATTTCCTCACAGAGCGGCACAGCATTGTAGTTTCAGGCACCCATGGCAAAACCACCACGACCGCGCTGCTGGCCCACATTTTGGACAGCGCCGGCCGTGCTCCAGGGCTGTTCGTCGGCGGCGTACCAATCGCGCTGGGCGCCGGCTTTCAATTCGGCGATGGGCCCGAGTTCGTCGTCGAAGGCGACGAATACGACACCGCATTTTTTGACAAAGGGTCAAAGTTTTTACACTACCGCCCACAAAGCGTGGTGCTGACCTCGATCGAACTTGATCACGTTGATATTTTTGATTCGTTCGACGCTATCAAAGCGACATTCGCGCAATTTATTGGCTTGATTCCAAGCAACGGTTTGTTGGTGGTTGCCAACGATGCGCCGGCGGCCCTTGCGCTGGCACAACACGCACGCTGTACCGTTGAACGTTATGCGGTCATGGAAGCCGATGCGGTCGCCCCCGACGGCGTAACCTGGTGGGCCACCAACCTAAGCAACCTCAAGTCGGGCCGACTCAGCTTTGATGTATACCGACGCACCGGCACCACAATCGAACGCCTGGAACGCTTCGAAACCTTGTTGCCTGGGCGTCACAACGTAGCCAACTGCCTCGCTGCCATTGCCATTTGCGTCGGTCGCGGTTTGACGATTGACCAAATCGCCGACGGCGTATCAAGTTTTGCCGGCGTGCGGCGCAGACAAGAGTTACGGGGGATTGCAGGGGGTGTCGTAGTGCTCGACGACTACGGGCATCATCCCACCGCGGTCCGCGAAACCCTCAAAGCCTTGCGCGGCCGGTTTAGCAACCGCCGGTTGGTTGCGGTGTATGACCCCCGCTCGGCCACGTCGCGGCGCAACGTCTTTCAGCATGATTTCGCCACCGCGTTCGCGCATGCCGATGAAGTTGTGGTCGGAAAATTATTCGATCCGTCGAAGATTCCCGTTGAGGAACGTTTCGATCCAGAAAAGCTCGCGCTCGATTTACACCGTGGCGGCACGCCTGCAACGTATTTGCCTGAGGTCGAACAAATCGTCAAACATCTGGCCGAGCGCACTGCCCCCGGCGATGTGGTTTGCGCATTATCTTCAGGTAGTTTTGACGGTTTTCACGACCGATTACTCGACGCCATTGGCGATGCCATGCGACCGGGCCGCCGGACTGACATGGTAGAAGTGCGACAACTGCTAACCGAAAACAAGCTCGGCATCGACGGGGCAACGGAGCAGCACTTTCCGGTATTTTTTACCCTGCGCGACGAAACCGGCATGATTGGCTGTGTTGCGTTAGAAGTGTTTGGCGACGACGCGGTGTTGCGGTCACTGGCGGTAGCATCGAGCCGACGCGGTGGTGGTTATGGATGGATGTTGGCCGATCTAGTCGTGAGCCAAGCGCGCTACCGAGGGGTGCGCCGGATGTACTTGCTGACCGAATCGGCGAGTGATTTTTTTGCTGCAAAATTCGGTTTCCGCTCGGTCGATCGCTCGACGATCTCAGCCAAAGTTACGCAAAGCCATCCGTTCAAGGCCGACGTCGCGAGCCATGCTGTGGCCATGCGTCTTGATCTGTAGCCACGTTCTGTAACCACGCTGCACCATGACGCCCGACCTTGCCAACCGACTTGACCACGACCTCGCCGCTGCCGATCAAGCAGCCCGGGCTGCCGCCAAGGTGCTCGAACATGCCGTTCCAGCGACCGTGCGCAGCAAAACCAATCCACGCGATTTGGTCACCGAATGGGATGACCACAGCGAAACCATTATCCGCGCCGCGCTCGCCCACTCAACGCCGACCATTCCAATCATCGGCGAAGAACAAGGCACCGCGCGCGACATCGACCTCGACCGGGATTGGTATTGGCTCGTCGATCCGATCGATGGCACGGTAAATTTTGCGCATGGCTTGCCAATGTGGGCTATTTCGATTGGGCTCATGCACGGCCGGGTTGCGATGGCTGGCGTGGTTGCAGCGCCGGCGATGGGCTGGTGGTTCAGTGCGCGCCAAGGCGGCGGAGCGCGCAGTGTAGTGCGTGGCGTCGAGGCAGCCATGCGCGTGAGTTCGATCGCTCAGTTTGATCAAGCGTTGTTGGCAACCGGATTTCCCTACGATTTGGCAACCAGCGCCGATAATAACCTCGCGGCATGGGAACACATGCAGCGCACGGCCACGGCATGTCGACGGGTTGGTTCGGCCTCACTCGATCTGTGTATGGTTGCGATGGGCTGGTTCGATGGCTACTGGGAGCGCAAACTCAAGCCATGGGATGTCGCGGCGGGAGCGGTCATTGTCAGCGAAGCTGGCGGCTGTGTGACCAACACGACGGGCGGCTCGTTCGACCCACATAAAGCTGAAATTGTGGCGTCAAATGGTGCTATCCATAAAGCACTTGTCGACCAGTTGGCATTAGTGCCACGCTCCCGCGAAAGGTAACGCCACGCCATGACTGCCACTGCGACGCGCTTTTCTGTCATTGTCATTGCCCTGTGTGCTGGCGTGCACCACGTGGCAGCTGCGCCCAATGACAGCGAACCTGCAAAGACGGGAACCCGCGACGCCAAACGACCTGTCAAACGCGGCCCGATTGATCCCTATGCCGCAGCCGCACCACCACCGACGAGTACAAAGCCAACCAAGTCCGCCACCAAGACCATCGATCCGTACGCGCCAACCGGTGCAACGCCAGCGCCCGCCGCCGAGCCGGCCGAACGACTGCCGCCCAATGACTTGGACCAACGCACGTCCAACGTTGCCCCGCGCCGCCGCGGCACCACCACCGCAAACAAAACGATTGACCCGTACGCCGATGCCGTCACCGCCACCACGCCGATGCCGAATCCTTATGCTGCGCCGATGCCCACCGGCTCGGCACCCGTTGCGCCAATACCCCTGGCGCCGAGATTGTCAGCCGTAACAGCATCACCGCCGGTCATCGTCGCAACCCCCGCGGTGCCGCCGCCGCGTATCACCCTATCGAATCAAAGTGCGATCGCTGGCTTGCTCGCCGTCGCACGCCTCGATGGCTGGTTATTAGCGGACAATGGCGGCCGCAATACCATTGCGCAAGAACTTGTATTTGGCTCCAAACCACAGGCCGTGCCGACGCAACCTTGGTTCTACTTGGTGCCGCAAAAAGGTGAAGCCACCTTGATTTGCCAAGCGGCCGACTGCGTTTTGTTTGCAGTTGCAGGCAAACGCTTGCCATACGCTGGCTATCGCGACTTACCGGCGACGCTCAAGACCGCACTCAAAGGTAAACTCACCCTCGCAGCCGAATATTCACCCAAGGCCGTGTTGCCGTCGGTGTCGCGGTTGGATGCTGGCAGCGTCGAACTCTTGCGCGGCATGGGCATCACGCTGCGCTCGTCGGAAACTCTAGTGCAATACACCCGCGCGATGTGGGGTGCCGATGGCGTGGCGTCACATCTAGTCGCCGCTCACCACGTCCAGGAATTGCGCCGCGAAGCGTTTGCAACCATCAGCGGACGCATGCGTGCCGGCCAACCGATAACCGAATGGGATTTGCAACAACAGTTGCTCCGCAGCATGAAAATGCGCGGCATCACGGGACCTGCACCAGTGGTCGCGTTTGCAGCGCACACCGCGGACCCTGCGTACCGTGTCAGCAGCCAGAGTTCGGCCACCTTACAACGTGGCGAGCTAATCATGATCAGCATCGCCGCACGAGTTGATAAACCCGATTCGGTATTCGCTGCACTCACCGGTATGGCGATTGCCGACGACAAAGTACCCGCAACGATCGCGCGCGCGTTCGAAGCCGTGACGTCAGCTCGGGACCTAGCCCTTGCGACGTTGGCCGAACGCAGGAGCAAGCGGCCCGGCCTCAAAGGCTTTGAGATCGACGCGCTGGTCCGTGGCTCGCTCAACCAAAGCGGATTTGGCAAAGCGATTGTGCATGCCAGTGGCCATTCGCTCGACACCGAGCTTAACGGCCACGGTGCAGACCTTGACGACACCACGATGCGTGACAACCGTACGATTCTAACCGGCACGGGCTTCGCGGTTGGCCCGGGGTTGTACTTGCATGGCGAAGTCGAGTTTGGGGTGCGCGCTGAAGTGTCGGTATTTGCGACGACGATCGGCATTGACGTCACCACGCCGGCGCAAGATTCGATCGAGCTGCTGCTGAAGTGATCGGCGTCATTTTGGCCGGCGGTCAGGCTCGGCGCTATGCCGGCGCGATCAAGCCACTACTCGAAATTGATCAACGCACCATCTTTGACCGGCAATGTGAGGTGTTGAGCCAACTATGCGACCACATCGTCATCGCAGCGCAACAGCCAGTAGCGTGGAGCACGCTGCCAGTGGTCCTCGATTGCGTTGCTGATGGCGGGCCACTCGCCGGGATTCATGCGGCATTGCAAGATAGCCAAGGCCCCGCGTCGAGCGAACCAGCGGATGCGCAGGATGCCGAGGCTCGAAACTGGCATCTTGTCGTCGCTGGCGACATGCCCAATTTGCGCGTCGACGTGTTGGCCCTGTTAGTGGAGCGTATCGCCAGCGCCAACGCCGCCGGAGCTGGCGCGATCGCGTTCATGGTAGGCGCGCGACCGCAGCCGTTGTGTACCCTGTTTCATCATCGTGCCACCGCCGTGATCGCGCAGCGCATGGCTGCGGGTCACAACAAAGTGGCCGCCGCATTACTCGACCCGGCTATGGCCACCTGCTTTGTCGACGAAAGCGCGGTTCGCGCGATCGATCCAGCGCTGGCGTGTTTCCATAACATCAATTCACCGTCCGATATCCTCGCCCCCCGCCTGGTTTGATCGATGCGTTCACGTGTTTTGCAGATGACCGCCCCGTGAAAAATCGGTATACGTCAGGCGTAATGAAGGTCGGCCCAATTACCATTCCCTCACCGGTCATCTTGGCACCCATGGCGTCGGTTACCGATTTGCCGTTTCGGACGGTGTGCGAAGAGTTTGGCGTCGGGTTTACTATCACCGAATTTTTGTCGGCCCATGCCTTAGCCCTCGGTGATCCCAAAACCATGGGTAAAATGACGGCAAGTCTCAACGGCCGACAATTTGGCGTGCAGATATTTGGTCGCGAAGAAGGCCCAATGCAAAAGGCTGCGTTGATGGCCGTCGAAATTGGCGCGTCGCTCGTCGATATCAACATGGGCTGCCCAGCCAAACGCGTGGTCGCGGGTGAGTGCGGATCGGCGTTGATGCGCGAGCCTGTCATCGCACAACAGTTGGTGCGCGCCGTCGTCGCAGCAGTCCCGGCGCACATTCCGGTCACGGTGAAACATCGTGCCGGGTGGAATCCAGCAAACCGTAACGCGCCCGATTTCGCCTGCGCCATGGTCGAAGCAGGCGCGCAGATGATTACCGTGCACGGCCGCACCCGGACCCAGGGGTTTTCCGGCAAAAGTGACCACGGCATTATCGCCGAGGTGCGCGCTGCGGTACCGCGCCATATTCCGGTGGTTGGCAATGGTGATGTCATTGATGTTGATGGCTTTTTGCGGATGCGCGAAGCCACCGGGTGCGATGCCGTGATGATCGGCCGTGGCGCCATGGGCAATCCGTGGTTGTTTTCGCGGTTGGCCGCGATCAGCGCCGGCCAACCGGATCCAGGGCCGCCAACGCTGGAACAACGGCGCACGGTGTTCCGCCGCCACGTCGCGCTGATCGACCAACTTAAAGCGGGGCCACGGATGCTACACGAAGTGCGCAAAGCATGTGCCTGGTACGCTCGTGGGCTACATGGAATTAACGCTCTGCGCATCGCCGTCTGGGACGTGAAATCCGTCGCCGATGCTGCCACTTTGGTTGAAGAATTCTTCGCCGAGCTCATTGCCCGGGGCGATGCGGGATTATCCGACGTTCCGAACGAATCAGCCGGCGAAATGCTCACCGAACCGGCCGTCGACGGCGCGGCCGCATAAACTCGCGACGGTAGCTGACACTGCGGCGCTGCCGCGTGTACAGTAGGCCTCGGTGGAAACAGACCTTCGCGCGTTCATTGCAGAAGACATCCGGTTGCACCCGCGGGTGGCGTACCAAGGCGTCTTTTCGGGTGAAGGCGATGCCAGTCGCATCGCTGGTGCGCTGCCGCCAATGATCAGCTTTCGCAAAACCTACGCTGGCGCGATCACGGTAATCGATTGGGATCACAAGTTACCGACCCAAAATCTGGTGCTGCGAGTCTACGGCTATTACAGCGATGCCGCACTCGACAGCGGCCTCGAAGCCTACGATGACCGCGTCGAAGAAATCGCCGAACGCGATAAGTACCCTGAATTCGACGTCCCTGACTTCGAAGGTATCGCAGCCGACGAAGCGTACGAAATTGAGCTTTCTCTCGACGGAAAAATTGGCCGCTGTCGCCTCACGTCGGCGTGGCGCCGCACCATTGGCGCAGCTGACGCAAACAAAGCGATCGCGCTGGTGCAAGGCAGCGAAGAATACCAACGGCTGATCGCCACAACGCCGCAACGCCCAGGGTACCTCGGTGATCTGGAAGCCGTCTCATGGACGCCACCATGCGAAGCCGAACATCCGCGGTGGACCCTCGACGTTTGGTTCCTGATGCAGTTCGACGGGCGGATCGGCTCGGGGCGAAGTTTTTTAGTCGATCTCGAAAACAGCAAAGTCATCGCCGCGCGTGATTTTTCAGTTCGAACTGGATAGCTCCACCGGCTGCGAGTTGACCACGGGCTGGGCCTACGCCACAGGCCGCGCCGGCGCCACGGGCCGTAGCTCGGCCAACGGCGGCATCTGGCGCAACGCTGGCCAACGCCAGGTCACGAAGCCGACGACCACAACGGCCAACATGCCACCCCCAATAATGGTTGGGCCGAGTCCAAGCAAATGGGTTGCCAACCCGGATTCTAGTTCGCCAAGCTCATTCGACATGCCGATAAAGACATGATGCACCGCACTCACCCGGCCGCGAATGGCGTCGGGCACCACCATCTGTTCGAGGGTAATTCGAATCACCACGCTGATATTATCGAGCGCGCCACCGACGAACATTAGGCCGACCGCGACCGGCATCGATCGCGCCAATCCAAAACCGACGGTGACGGCACCGTACAAGGCGACAACCACCAGCAGCACACGCCCAGGATGGCGCCATGGCGTGAGCTGACTCGCCACTACCGCCATGCCGATTGCACCCAGCGACGGTGCAGCGCGCAAGATGCCTAAGCCGATCGAATCGGTATGCAGTATCTCGGTTGCGACTACCGGCAACAAGGCGGTGACGCCGGCAAACAATACCGCGAACAAATCGAGCGTCAACGCCGGTAATAACAACGACGACGAAAAGATAAAGCGCAAACCCACCCGCCAGTCACGGCGATCACTGGCCTTCTCGGTGATGGCATCGCGCAACGGCGGTGTCGCCGGCAACGCGAGATAACATGCCATCGCGCCAAACGCGGTAGCTGCGGTAAGTGCATAAACCGCCCACGCCGCTATCACGGCCAGCAGTACGCCGGCGATACCCGGCCCTGCGATCGCTGCGACTTCATACGCCGACGAGCCGATGGTGTTGAAACGGGCCAAACTCGCACGTGGAATCACCGTGGTGACCACCGCCGAACTCGCCGGCGCATGAAAGGATGTCGCTACGCCCAAGATGAACAGCAGGGCTAGATACACAGGCACCGGAGCGTCGACTGCCGAGGTTATCGCCAAGCCCATGCCACACAGGCCGGTTAACGCAACGGCTGCGGTCGCGAGGGCCCGACGATTCAACCGATCTGCAGCATTGCCTGCGGCCAAAAACAGCAACACGACTGGAATGACTTGCACCAAGCCAACCAAACCCAACGTCAGCGCACTGCGGGTACGAGCGTACAGTTCCCAGCCAACCGCCACGGAAATGATTTGCCGGCCTAACGTATTGAGCGCACGTGCCGAGGCCAGCGTGATGATCCGGCGGGTGATTGCAGCGGCACCCTGCGGATCACCCTGCGGATCACCTGACGGCTTCGCCTCAGCTTCGCTCAAGCGCGCACAATGCGGCGGCCGAGCGTGGTACCGAGATGCCGCGCCAAACTGGTTTTGATGTCAGCCATCGCGATGCCAACGCCGAGTTCTTGGGCCACCGTGGTCATCACCGCACTGTCAAAGCCGCACGGGTTAATGCGAAAAAAATATGACAGGTCGGTACTCACGTTGAGTGCAAGCCCGTGAAACGTCACCCACTTGCGGCAGGCAATCCCGATCGAACACAGTTTGCGCGCTGGCGTGGTCGCCGTCCACACGCCGGTTTTGCCCGGCTCGCGACCGACCGCAAGCCCAACTTCTTCGCAGGTTAAAATCACGGCTTGTTCGAGGTTGCGCAAAAAACGATGCAGATCTTTTTCGCCTTCGCCGAGCTTCAAAATTGGATAGGCCACCAGTTGCCCGGGCCCATGGTAGGTGACATCGCCACCACGCTCGACCGCCACTACTTCGACGTCGCCGGCCGCGAGCACATTGCCTTGGGCTTTTTGCGCGCGCCCCAGGGTAATGACATGCGGATGTTCCACCAACAGTACGGAATCCGGACAGGCGTCAAGCTGTCGAGCATTGACCCGTTCGATTTGCAGCTCCCACATCTCGCGATAACCGCGGAGGCCCAAATCTTCAACGAGTAAATCGTTCATGAGCGCTGGCGGCGGCGCACGACTAGTGCGCCCAGGGCCACCATCGCCATCACCGTAAGCCCGCCGGTTGCACCGCCGCGGCCACCAATGTTACATCCGCCACCTGACGTTGGCGCCGCACCACCAGCGTCCGGGCCGGTGGGCGCATCGACGAGCGCGGTGGGGGCGTCAACCGTTGGCGTGCCCGCCCGTAACGCGATATCAGCGCATTGAAAATAGATATCGTTGCCGTCGCCGTACGGAGGCTTGTCGGTCATCATCTGGATCAATTGCAGCGTGCAATTTTCACAGGTGATGTTGGGCAACGTCACCATT
Source organism: Kofleriaceae bacterium (assembly GCA_018057605.1). Classification (GTDB taxonomy): domain Bacteria; phylum Myxococcota_A; class Polyangia; order Haliangiales; family Haliangiaceae; genus JABFXX01. The sequence goes on from JAGPDK010000032.1 coordinate 13,198, forward strand.
TGTTTGTAAACCAACTGCGAACCCGAACGGTCGGTGATGTTGTCAACCAAGACGTTCATGGTCTGAGTAACATCGGTGAAGCTCAGCGGCACGGTGAAGTCTTGGCCATCGGCGTCAAAACTGAGCCGATAGTGCCCCGGATGATTGACAGTTTCGGTCCAACTAACTTCAATGGTGGCGCCCGGCGCTAGCACTTTTACGTTGCTGCCACGAGTCGAACCTGCAACACCACATGGACCTACTTTTTGGTCGGCAATTCGCGGCGACGGTGAATCCAAGCGAATGTGGGCATCGGCAACGCTCGCCGAGGCCATCAATCCCAAAAACGCAATCAAGCTGAGTGTCTTCATCGTCGCAGTATGGCATGGCTGCGCCTCACGACCAACCCCCAAGCCGCCCTCAGGTTTTGCCGACAGCCAAGCGCTGTGAAATTAGTGGCCCAAGCCACAACACCCCGATCGCCGACACCAACAGCCCGGCCCCAATCAGTTCACCCAGTGACGGCGCTCTAACACCGAACCACAGTGCCAACACCGAAGCCGCCACCACACCGCCAAGAATACTCATGGCACGATTGAGCGGCACACAATACGTAGCTTCGCTAGCATCGAGCAGCATCAACCCACCAAACACGCCGGTGCCCTGCGAGCAAATACCGGCAACGATAGCCCACCCAACAGTAGAATGTGTCCATAGATCAAAAAAACCGTGGCGCAATGGCACGTGAATCCCGGGTGGACCAAACACCGCTAACAGCACCAATAAAACCACGGCGGCTGGTGCTGCCACCATTTGCTCTTCAACAAAGTAACGGCGCCGCACACTCGGATCGTGGCTTTTACCTAGTTTGGCCATCAGCCGTAACCGAATCACATAACCTAACAGGTAACAGGCCAGGTCAAGCGCGCACAGGAGCGGGACATCACCAACGCGGGTAAGCAGGGTATTGGCCAACGAAACCAACGACAGCCCTAACGCCACCCACGAAAACCAACGAATGCGTCGGCCGGTCATCAGGTCAACGACCGGCGCGATTACCAGAACCCCGCCGCGCATTACCAGCATTACAAAACCCAAGCTGACGCCTTCAAACGTATACGCCAACGTAGTGGTCACCAAGATCATCGCGGTGGCCAGCCCGGATAAGAGCGTCCAGCGGTTGGGCCGCGGCCAACCTTTACCGTCGGCACCGCGCGCATACCGCCACCAGCCCAAGCCAGTGATGGTGGCAACCATGGCCAGCGTAGATGCCGCGGTCATCACCGGCAATAACATCAGCCCAGTAACGGTGGCATCGCCAGCAATGTGGGCCGAGGTCAGCGCTTTGGTGATGGCGCTGTACGGCACGTAACAACCAAAATACGCAAAAGCCAACGCGAACAGTACTTTGTGCTTATTCGGCATGAGTGGACGTCCGAAGATCGGACGGTGTCAGCGTACTCGAAGTCATCCCAAACTAGAAGCATCGAGGGTCTGCAATGACGCACGTAAGATGCCGAGCGATTGGTCGAGCGCTTGTTGCTCACGCGCCGACAACACCGGCCAAGGCAACGGCGTGGCGCCGTGACGACCTAACACACACGGCACGCCCGCGCACAAGCCAGGTTCCACCACGGCACTCACCGGCAACACCACCCGCTCGTCGGTGGCGATGGCTTGCACGATCCGCGCGACCGCCACCCCAATGGCATGGCTGGTAGCGCCTTTGCGCGCAATGATTTCAAACGCAGCACCGCGGACGTCGGCAGCTAGGCCTGCGCGCTGCGCTTCGTCGAAGCGAACGTTATTCGCTTCAAACACTTGTGCCAGCGGCAGCCCGCCGGCGCGGCCGCTATCGAGCAGGCTCACTGACGAATTGCCATGTTCGCCGACCACCGAAACGTGAATGCTCGACGGGGCCAAGGTAAGCAGTCGCGACAGCGCATAACGCAGGCGCAAGGTATCGAGCAACGTGCCCGAGCCCAACACTGCCACGCCGAGCGGCGCTAACCGTCGACGCATCACTTCAGTCATCAAATCAACCGGGTTAGTCACCAGGATCACCACCCGCGGCAAGCCTTGCTTTTCAAGCGTCGCGGCGATTTCGTCGAGGGCCTGGCAATTGCGCACTAACAACGCCAGCCGGTCTTCACCTGGCCGCTGCTTCACGCCAGCCGTGATGATGCAAATGTCGCCGCCGAGGACCTCGGCCATACCACCGCCGGTCACGTGCGCATTGCCCAACAGCGGCGCGGCATGGGCGAGGTCCATCGCTTCGCCATACGCTTTGTCAGCGTTCATGTCGAACAGCGACACGCGGGGAGCAAACCGACCGTGCAAGATCGAAGTCGCAACAGCGACGCCAACTGCACCCGCGCCGATGATCGAAACATGCGGATACTCGGCCATGGCCAAGCGTACCCCGCTTCGTCGTCGGTCGGCATGACCTCGGCTGCAAAATTTGCGTGGTCCGGTGGCCGCTGACGCTGCAACGGCTGCGGCCGGCGCTAGTGCCAATACCACTTACGTAAGCACAAGCGCACGAACATTTTGCGAATGAATTACGTACGCGGACCGCAGACGACGGCGCTCAGACGACGGCGCTCCAAGCATTACCGACCGCGCACCAACGCTGTGGGCATCGCTGCAACGCGCCCCCATGACGCCTCCAGCTGATGCAGCTCTACCTGCGTGGGGCCGCGACGTGGGGCCGGCAGCGCAGCCAAGTGAACGGCCATGTGAACGGTCGGCTCACAGAGGCTCCGGAGGGAGCGAGGAGGAGCTTGAGCGAGTGCGCTGCGGCTGGCCGCGCGGCCGCGGAGGTTGGGGCTTGCGCGCAGCCTGATGCGCCGCCGTCGCGTCGCGGGTTGGTTGCGGTATTTGGTAGCGATGACTAACGTAGCGCGCCATCCATGATCGGCTGGCGGGTCGGCGGGCGCATGCCGAACTTGAATTGGCGATAGTTGTCGATTTGAATGCGCGCCGATTGGCATTAGGGGCGTGCACGGTGGTGCGTCCGGGTTTCGGACTCCACTTTTCTGTCGAAATGCGAGGACGTTTTTTACGATTTATGTTGACGTGATTGTTCAGCCGAGAATCGCCATGCCAACTACCGACGTGCAAAAGGCTGGTGCAACGCTGCCAGGTTCGCAGCACGAACCGATAGTCGGCGTTGGGGATTTTCTGTCATCGCACCGACACTTCGCAGCATAGTGAGCCAATCACAGCGTCGAAAAAGCAGGTGATAGAGTATTTGCATGCAACAAGGTGCAAAGGTGAAGGTGGCCATCGACGGCGATGCGCTGGGTGAGCCAATCGCTAAAATATCGACGCTGCGATGCATCGCTTGTTAACCGCGATTCGTGAATTCGATGTCGGCGCTGGCTGGCATGTGCAGGGTGCGTTGTCGTGTGCACTTTGGTGGGCGTGGCGGGTCGGCTGAGATTTGCGCACAGCACGTGAGCGGGTACGAGTTGCTCGGAAGTTGGATGAGTTGCCACTGATCGACGAGGAATTGCGACGTGGCGCGATGTCATATTCGCAGGCCCGGGCGATTACGCGGGTGGCGACGGCTGAAAAAGAGGAAATCTGGATCGCATACGCTAAACGCATGCCAGCGTCGCAACTCGATACATTGTGCCGCTCGTATCCGAACGTGCAGGCGTATGATCAAGCGCAAGGGGCAGAAGCTGGAGCGATGGCGGCGGCGCAAGTTGCAGCGCAGGGCACGGTGACTCGGCGAACCCTCAACAACGGCATGGTTAAGTTTGAAGTTGTACTGCCCAGCGACGAAGCGGCGATCGTTTGGACGGCGCTCAATGCGGCAATTGACACATCGAGCGCGCAACCGACTCCCGCGGGACCGACCCTTGTCGCTGAACCGACTCCCGCCGAACAGACTCCCGAGGAACCGTCGCCAGCAGAACCGTCGCCCGCAGAACCTTCGCCCGCGGAGCCGACTCCCGCAGAACCTCCAAATACAAAAGCGCCAACATCTGCCGACCGTGGCCGGCAACGCGCCGATGCGTTCATGAACATTATCCAGGTTCGCATGCGAGGAAACCGACCCCCGCGCAACCCGGGCGAAATCATCATCGCCGCATGCCGGTCTGCACGGTTCGGCGGATCCGGCGGATCTAGCCAAGATGGCCGACGGCGAAATTATCGCGACAACAACCGCACGACGCTTTTGCTGCAACGCTGGGGTCGTGGTTGCCCACGTTGACGCGCAAGGCACGCCGCTTTCTATTGGCCGCAAAACCCGCACGATTTTAGCCGTAATCAAGCGGGCATTATTGCTGCGCGACTGGACTTGCCGCTTTCCGGGTTGCACGCACAGCCGCTACGTCGACGGCCATCACATCGAGCACTGGGCCAACGGCGGCGAAACTGCGTTGTCAAATCTCATGCTGTTATGCAGGGCCCACCATACATTGCTGCACGAAGGCGGCTGCCGCGTTGAAGCAAACGGTGCCAATGGCTGGAATTTTTTCGACCATCGCAACCAAATCATTGACGCCCAACCGGCCCCCCACCCAACGTTGACCAGCGACGTGGCCTCGCAGCGCTACACAACGCCCATGCCGCGCTCGCCATTACGGCTAGCACCAACGCATCAAAATGGACCGGCGAAGCGATCGACGATGCGAGGTGCATCGACTATTTGGTGTGAGGCGCGGCAGGGTGAATCTCGGCGACTTGTCGTCGAAAGAGGGACCGGGAACGGTCCCCGAAAATCGACCTATTTGTTAATCACGTGCACCGCTTCACCGAGGGCTGCAGCGGCGGCTTCCATAATCGCTTCGCTCAGCGTCGGATGCGGATGAATCGTCAGTTGTAGATCCTTGACCACCGCACCCATTTCAATCGCTAACGCGGCTTCCGAGATCAAATCGCTCGCACCGTTACCAACGATGTGCACGCCCAAAACTTCTTCAGTCTTGGCGTCGGCGACGATCTTGGCAAAACCATCGGAGTCGTTGACCGACAGGGCGCGGCCAAGCGCAGCAAACGGAAACTTACCAACCTTGAGTTCGGTATGGCCTTTGGCTTTGGCTTCGTCTTCAGTTAAACCCACCGACGCAATTTCGGGGTCGGTAAAAACCACGGCCGGAATGCAACGCACATCAAACGCGGCTTTGTGACCGGCGATGATTTCGGCAACCACTTCGCCCTCTTTGGTGGCTTTGTGCGCCAACATCATGCCGCCGATCACATCACCAATGGCATAGATGCCACCGACGTTGGTCTTGAGTTGATCGTTAGCGATGATGTAACCGCGTTTGTCGACGGTAACCCCAGCTACATCGAGGCCCAGGTTTTCCGAGTTCGGCCGACGCCCAATCGACATGAGTATTTTGTCGGTGTCGATGGTCGCCAACTTGCCGTCTTTGAGTTCGACGTTGAGCACAGCGCGATCGCCTTTGTCTTCCCACGACTTGGCTTTGGTATCGAGCATAACTTCGACGCCGAGCTTTTTGAGCTTGCGCGCCACTACGGCGACGCAATCCTTGTCCATCGCGCCCAACAGATTTGCCGTGGCTTCGACCACGGTGACTTTGGTGCCAAATTTTGCATACGCCATGCCGAGCTCAAGGCCAATGTAACCACCACCGATCACGATCATGCGCGGCGGCACGGCATCAAGCGCGAGTGCACCGGTCGAGTCAATGAGGCGTTTTTGATCAATGGTGAAACCGGGAATCGTCATCGGGCGCGAGCCCGTGGCGATCACGATATTCTTAGCAATAATCGTCGACGTACCATTTTTGCCAGTCACTGTGATGCGATGACCATCGGGGCCAGATTTCGCCAGCGTGGCCGAACCATCAATGACTTCAACGCCGTTGCCTTTGAGCAACGTGCGCACGCCACCGGTGAGCTTACTAACGACGCCACCCTTCCAGGCCTGCATCTTTTTCATGTCAAGCACCGGTTTGCTGGCCAACGTGATGCCGATGTCTTCGCTATGGCCAAGCTTATCGTAGGTTTTGGCCGCGTGAATCACAGCCTTCGATGGAATGCAGCCGACGTTCAAACACACGCCGCCCATATATTCGCGTTCGATGATCGCGGTTTTTACCTTGAGTTGCCCCAAGCGAATTGCGGTTGGATAACCGCCGGGACCGGCGCCAATGACTACTGCATCAAAACGTTGTTCAGCCATGGGTCGGTTAGTAGCACAACCCTAGGCATTTTCTGGTTACTGCGAAGGCTCAAATTCAGCGTGCACTCTTGTCGATAAAACATATCCAAGAATTTGATATTACTAGCATGCGTGCATCCTCGTCATCAGTCGCAAGAATCTGCCGTGACGACGTTGCCTGGGCGCGCGTCTCGCATGCCTCGACGTTCTCGCGTAAGATGAAAGCTCATCGTGAAAATATTGACGCTAGACAAAGTCATGGGAGATGCC
>JAGPDK010000396.1 GCA_018057605.1 Kofleriaceae bacterium
GCGTAGCGGCTTCTCGGCCGCGCCGAGGATGGCATGGGCCGCGCTCACGGTTTTGGCTACGACAAGCTCTGGCTTTTTGGGCAGCACCGCCGGGCGGGCCAGGGTATCGACAAGACTGTCGGCCACGACTTGGTGCACGACGCCGTCATAACGCACGACCTCGACGACGTTGGCATCGCCACCGCCGAGCCGATCCGCCGCGGTGGTGACCACCAGCAACGGCTCGCCCGCAACGACCGCGCCCTGGGTGCGGTTCGTCGAAACGAACATGCCGTCGGGCGCAGTTAGGAACAGCGGCTCTGCCGACGCTGTGAGCGTCGTCCGCTTGCTGGCGTTGTAGGTGACCGGCCAACCGTGGAACGGGTAGTGCCAGCTAATGGTGCGCTGCGCGATAGGTAGCCCGGCGGGGACCTCGAACGGGAGGTATGTCGGCTCCGGTGTTTCACGGGCGGGGCGGGCGATTACTGTCAGTGGTGCTCCGGCGGCACCAGCGTGCGCCCACACGGCATACGTGCCGCGCGGCAGGCGGAGGCCGCCGGTCGCGTCGCACGTCATGTCCTGGTAGGGTGCGCCGTCGAGGCGATAAACATCCACGACACGCGCGTGTTTGGAGCTGTCCGGAATGTGCCGAGCAGTTGTTCGTCACCGACGGTGAGGATCAGCGAAGGTGTGCGGCTAAGGTGTGCACAGTTGCCTTTGCGCCGAAGATCGCCTTGGGCTGCGGTGCGCACCTCGAACACTGTAGGGCCGGCAGCGGCGAGCGTCGTGGGCGCGACGTCTGCGAAGCGGAGGGGCGCGGAGTCGTTTGCGAACGCGAGAGAGAGGGCAGGTGCTTTGGCGCGGTCGTTGGCGACGCTAAACACCCGATATCGACCAGCGGCGAGCTGGTAGAACGGGTGCTCCCAGCGATCGTTAATGCTCGACGCGGGGACCGTGGCCTCGCGCTCGTTGAGGACCAGTACCTGACCGCCGTTAGCTAGGGTGTAGTTGCCCGCCGTGACGATGTCGATCGTCGCGAGCGGCGTTAAAAATGTGCTTTCCCGACCGATGCCCACCGTCTGTGATGGCATGGCGGGCGTGAGTTTCAGTTGGAGGTACGACGGGTTCGCGCTCGCCGTCGCGTTGCTTGACATCGTCGGCAGCTTGGCGAAGCGTCCGAGCAACTCGGCGCGCGCACGCTCGGGCTGATCGAACGTAATCGAACGACGCGTCAGCATCGCGTTGTCGGTGGTCACGTAGATCGCATAGCGGCCGGCCGGCCAATTGTTGCTGTAGATCGTCTTATTCACGCACTGGTATTGGCGATCCGGCATGACCAACACCAGCGGGTGATCACTGGGCACGTCGGTGAGCAACAAGCGCAGGTCGCGCATGGGCTTGGGGAGGTTGAAGACAACCGCTGGGCGTTCGATGGTCGTGTTGGTGCCGCCGCAGTTGATGAAGCCGAGCTGACCGAGATCCTTTTCTGGTAGTTGCGCGCCCTCGAAGGCGTACGTGCGCGGACTACCAACTTTAAGCTCGACCTGGAGCTCCATTGGGTTGGGGGTAAAGCCCTCGGTCAGGGTGACTTCGGCGGCGCTGGCCGCAGCCGGCACCAGGGCAACCAGGAGGGTAGCCAGACTCATGATACGAATGGACATCATACTTGCTCGTGTTGGTGGTTATGTAGGCGCGGATTTTTGGGGCGTGATCAGGTCGACGGCGACGGACGCTAGGATACTCAAAAAACAAAAACAAGAGGCCTGGTGCCTACAACGGGGAAACCGTGATCTGGATCCCGCGCCGAGATCTAGAGTTCCCAAACGCCAGAGACCCCAAACGAGCGATCCGCCAGAGATCCCAAACTGGGTTTGTTACGCGCGCCTTCATGCTCCGCGGTGCGCGGCAAGTCAAAATTCGCCGAGATCCGAGAGCTTGACCTGGGTTTGTTAGCCAACCGGTCAGGATGAAACGGCACAAAGCACGGGCGGCAATTTGTGTACAAATCCTAACGTCATCGTGCGCTTATCGGCGATCAACCGGAAATCTCCGGAGAAAAATCGTATTCGATGATGGTTCCGCAGCCGTCCCGGGTGTCAGGTGTCCCACCCGTCCCGGGTGCCAGGTGTCCGGAATCGGGCCACGGTGTCCGGCTAGCGGACCTCTCGTCATCCAGTCGTCGAACACTGTCGCTACGATGAAAAATGTGCAGCCGGCGCAGCGGTGAGCCAGTAGTCGGAACCAACGGAGCACGCGCCGCAATTTGCAGGGGCCAACATGGTGCGCACACCGGCGGACCACGATTTGTACGGCGCGGCTGGCCCGTGCGGTCGACGCAGCTGCGGGGCCGCTGCAATAACCAACCGGGTTTGTTCGCCTGGACTTGCCTCAGGCCAAACCGGCACGTTACAAGCGGGCGTGACCAGCAGCTATCGCATGCCCGCCGAGTGGGCTCCTCATGACGCGGTGTGGACCGCATGGCCTTATTTAGCGGAGCAATGGAGCGAAGGGCTCGATGCCCCACGGCGCGCGTTGATGCAGATGTGCGTTGGCATCGTCGACCTGAACGAGCAGGGTCAGCCGCGTGGTGAGCGCGTTGAGTTGTTAGTGAAAGATGCGGCGGCCGAGGCTGCTGCGCGCGCCTTGTTGGGGCCGGCTGCGGTCGGTGTGCGGTTTCACCAAACCACGTACGGCGACATCTGGTTGCGCGACACCGGGCCGCTGTATGTGACGCGTGGCCACGGTGCCACCGGCGAGGTTTCAGCGGTGCGCTTTGGCTTTGATGGCTGGGGTGGCAAATATTTGATGCCGGGTGACACCGGGGTTTCGCAATTTGTGATGGGCGTATCAGGGCATCGCGGCGCAGCTTTTGAGTTTGTGCTCGAAGGTGGCGCGGTGGAAGTGGATGGCACCGGTGCGATCATGACAACCAAGCAGTGTCTGCTGGGTGGGGCCCGTAATCCTGGCCTGAATCAAGCTGCGCTTGAAGCCCGCTTGTGTTGGGCCTTAGGCGGCACGCATGTGATCTGGCTTGATCAAGGGCTGATCAATGATCACACCGACGGTCATATCGATACCATCGCGCGCTTTGTAGCGCCGGGTGTGGTGGCTTGCATGGAGCCTAAAGCCGACGACCCAAACCGCGATGCGATGAATTCGATCATTGCCGATTTGCGCCGCGCCAAAGCCGCCAACGGTCAACTGATCGAAGTTGTTACTGTGCCATCGCCGGGCGCGGTGCTTGATGCAGCAGGCGAACTTACGCCTGCAAGCTACATGAATTTTTACATCGCCAACACCACCGTGGTGGTGCCGGTGTACGGCGTGGCGGCCGACGACGCTGCGGTGCACGCGATCGGCCGGATGTTTCCAGGCCGACGCACGGTGGCCGCCGACGGCAAAGCGGTGGTAATCGGTGGCGGTGCATTTCATTGCGCGACGCAACAGCAACCGCGCGTGCCAGGAGTTGCGCAATGAGCAACGCGACGCACGCGGCCAACACCGTGCATGTTGCAGCGTTGCAAACTGCATTTTCCGATGACGTAGCCACCAATGTGGCACGGGTTACCGAGATGGTGCGTGAAGCTGCCGGGCAGGGCGCTCAGATCATTTTGCCGTCGGAGCTTTTTGAAGGCCATTACTTTTGCACGCAACAGCGCGAAGCAGATTTTTTGCGAGCCCACGAAGTTGCAGGCCATCCAACGTTGGCTCACTTTAGCCAGCTTGCAGCACAGCTTGGCGTGGTGATTCCGGTGTCGTTCTTTGAAAAAGCCGGGCCCGAATATTACAATTCGATCGCGATTATCGACGCTGATGGCAAAAATCTTGGCGTGTATCGCAAAAGCCATATTCCCGATGGGCCAGGCTACCAAGAGAAGTTCTTTTTTAAACCCGGCAACACCGGCTTTGGGGCTTTTGCCACTCGCTTTGGCCGCATCGGCGTGGCGATTTGCTGGGACCAATGGTTTCCCGAAGCTGCGCGGGCGATGGCGCTGGCTGGCGCTGATATTTTGTTTTACCCAACCGCGATCGGCTCCGAGCCCGAAGAGCCAGAGTTTGATAGCAAGGACTCCTGGCAACGGGTCATGATTGGCCACGCGGTGGCCAATGCCGTCGCTGTGGTGGCGTCGAATCGAGTTGGTAGCGAAGGCGCTGATGCTACGCGACTCGACTTTTTCGGCAGCTCGTTTGTATGCAATGCCCGAGGTGACAAAGTTGCCGAACTCGGCCGCAACGAAACCGGCATCGCTTCGGCCGTGATTGACTTGACGCAGTTGGCGCGGGTCCGCGCATCCATGGGCTTTTTTCGCGACCGTCGGCCCGAGTTGTATCGTAAGCTGGTCGAGTAAGCATGCGTTCACGAACCATGGCAATGATAGTTGGCGCTGCGGTCGTTGGCATCGGCGCTGTGACGGTTTGGTTGCTGACGCGCACCGGTGCGCCAGCGCCGCTTGTTACCGCTACCCCGCCGCCGCTAGGCCTGAACGACTTGCCCGCGACCGGCGCTGGGCCGGTGCCAGGTAACAAGGAGTCGATGCGAGAGGATCGCGGCCCGCGTACCCGTGGGCCTGTAACTGCGCCGCCACCACCCGTGCTCAAGGACCTCAAGGACCTTACCGAGGGCGGGGAGAAAGGCGATCCGACGCCGCAGGCCCCGTTATTCGACATTGAGTCCCGTGACGAAACCTGGGCCCCGGTATCTGAACGCGAATTGAGCAAACGGCTCGCCGCCATCGCGGTGGATCAAGTCCAAGTGGAGTCGGCGATTTGCAAAACCTCGACCTGCCAAGTAATTTTTGCATCCACTGAACCGAAATTATTAGGCAAAGTGATCGGCAAACTTGAGACGCCTGAAGGCGTGTATGGCTGGGCCGACCACTTGTTGCTAGGCGCACCGGTCACCGCCTCGAGCGGCACCACTATGCCCGTAACGCTGCTGTTCGATCGCTAACGCACGCCGAAAAGCCGGCAGCTCACTCCGCAACCGAAATGGCCGAAGAATTTTCTTCAAGAAAATGCGCGAGCCCACGCGTGGCCGCTTGCGCGCTGCGCCTCACACCAAATAATCAACACACCGCGCGTAGTCGATTGGTTCGCCAGGCCATTTCGATGCGTTGGTGTTGACGGCAATTGCGAGCCCCGCATGGGCATCGTGCAACGCTGCGAGGCCTCGTCGTTGGCCATTGTCGCTCGATGTCGGGCGGGCCGGTTGCGCGTCGATGATTCGGTTGCGATGATCGAAAAAATTCCAGCCATTGGCATTGGCTTCGACCCGGCAGCCGCCTTCGTGCAGCAATGTATGGTGGGCACTGCACAGCAGGATCAGATTCGACAGCGCCGTCTTGCCGCCGTTGGCCCAGTGCTCGATGTGATGACCGTCGACGTAGCGGCTGTGCGTGCAGCCCGGGAAACGGCACGTGCGGTCGCGCAGCCGCAAGGCCCGCTTGATTGCGGCTGGAATTGTGCGAGTTTTGCGGCCGACCGACAGCGGCACGCCTTGCGCGTCGACGTGGGCACCCACCACGCCAGCGTCGCAGCACAAGCGTCGCGCAGTGGACGCGGCAATAACTTCACCGTCGGCCATCATGGCAAGATCCGACGGTTCTGCAGAACCGCGCAAGCCGGCATGGGGCACCGTGACGATGATTTCGATC
>JAGPDK010000397.1 GCA_018057605.1 Kofleriaceae bacterium
GCATGAAGGCGGCTGCCGACCAATGTGGAGCGACCAGCGAACGCTGGGCGCGGGGTCGAAGCCAACGGTGCGAATGGCTGAAATTTTTTCGACCATCGCAACCGTGTGATCGATGCACAACCGGCTCACACAACGCCGAACTACGTTGATGCAAGGCGTAGCCTCGCGGCGCTACACAATGCACATGTGGAGCTCGCCATCACCACCAACACCAACGCGTCGAAATGGACCGGCGAACCGATTGACTACGCGCGGTGCATTGACGATTTGGTGTGATGCGCGGCGAACCGACGTGCGTCGCCGGCACTGCCGCCTCCGACGCTCTACGCTTTTACGACTGCGATGCCGCCTTTGACTTCAGGATCGTATTCGGTCTTGGACACTTGCAGCCCGCGCAAAATCAGCGTGAGCACAGTGCCTTTGCCGGCCAAGTAGGTCTTTGGCAAGAACAAGTAGTAGTTCTTGGTGTCATCTTCCGGCGCGTTGCCGTGTGATTCTTGACCTGAACTGCCGGTACACATGCGGATTTTTTCGCCTGGTGCCAAGGTGAAGCCCGGATCGATCACGCCGAGCAATGATTTTTTGACTGAGCCGCGACGGCCAACGGTCATGCCGCAGCCACGAGTATGAAACGGTCCCTTGCCGTCGTTGTGAATCACCACCCATTCGGTGTTCAATTTTTCAGAATCTTCAGCTTCGTGAATTTCAACAAAACGTATCGCCATAGGGGCAGGACCATACCTACCTGCGTTCCTGGTTGCAATCGCTGGAAAACCAACGATAATCGCCTCGATGACCGGTAAAGAGATCGTTCGTGTGGTAGCCGCGGTGATTGAGCACGAGGGCCGCTATTTGATCACCCAGCGGACCAGCACCGCGGTGCTGCCCGGTTTGTGGGAGTTCCCCGGTGGACGGATCGAGTCAGACGAGGATGAAGCCGCAGCGCTTATTCGCGAAGTCAAAGGCCGCATCGGCGTGACGGTGGTGGTCGGTGATAAATTGGGCGAGAACATTCACAAGTATTCGACCTACGCCGTGTCGCTCACCATGTTTGCTTGCACGATTCCCGACGGTGCGCACCCGTACCCAGCGTCAGTCGCGGACTTGCGCTGGGTCGCTTCGCGCGAATTTCATGACTACGATTTTCCGCCCGCTGATGAAAAAACCATGTCGAAGCTGCTCGGCATGATCAGAAACTAGCGGGTGTTACCGTGGCCCAGTTTCACAGCCTAGCGCTGCAAAGTGAAACCGCACTTTGGGCGACGCGAGGTTCGGTGGTGCCGCGCTTAGGCTATTGGGTGGTGCGCACACCGTCAGACCCAGCATATTATTACGGCAACCTGTTGTTGTTACCCGAGGCCCCGCGGGCCGAGACAATTCCGTTGTGGCAGGCCCGCTTCGCCGAGGAATTTGCCGGCCAGGTTCAGCACTCTACCTTTTGGTGGGACAGTGGCGAGCTCAACCCGGCGGCGCTCCGCGAATTCGGTAGCCGCGGCTTTACCGTCGAGACCAGCGAAGTTTTACGCCGCGATCCCCGCCTACCGTGGGTCGCGCAGTCGCTTGGTCCAGATATCGAAATTCGCGAGATCTCGGCGGGTGAAACAGCCCTGTTAGCCGACCTAGCCGACCGCCTCAGCGACCGGCACGATGACGTGTACCTGACATTCTTGCAGCGCCGCGCCCGCTGGCAAGGGCAACTGATCCAGCGTGGCTTAGCGCATTTTTTTGCATGTATGACCGACCATCGCGTGGTCGCCAGCCTCGGTATTTTTGTCCACCACGACCTGGCACGTTACCAAGATGTGCAAACGGACGCGGCCTATCGGCGGCGCGGCTTGGCGACGGCCTTGGTCGGTGTCGCCGGCCAACATAGGGCCGCGCGTGGCACCACGATGCTGACGATTCACACCGAACCCAACAGCGATGCCGCGCGGTTGTATCGGCAACTCGGCTTTACGTTGGTTGAAACTACAACGTCAGCGTGCCGCTACCCTCGCAGCTTCGGTCCGGGCCAACCCGATCCCAGCGCGCGGCCGTCGGGGACCACCTAGCGCAACGTCGGTAGCCACTATGGATTCGGCGTCGGAATCGGAATTGGTGGCGGTGCCCCCCGCAGTTGCGCTTCCAGATTGGCGATACGGCGCAACGCTGCGTTGAGTTCAGCTTCGACGCGTTGCGCTTCGGACCGCGCTAGATCACGTTCGCGTTCAACAGCGCTGCGACTGGTGACAGCGGCATCACGGTCGCGCTCGGCGGTAACTTGCCCCGCGCGCGCGCTTTCCCGATCGGCTTCAGCCCGAACTTGCGCTTGTCGTGATGCTTCGGCTGCGGATTCCGCATTCGCCTGCGCGGCCTTGGCAGCATCGCGAATCTGTTCGGCGGTGGCGCGCGCGGTTGCGGCTTGATCGCGATCGCGCTCGGCCACCACTTGCGCCTGTTTGGCCGCATCTCGGGCAGCGTCCGCTGCGGTTTTTTCGGACAATGCGACATCGCGGGCAGTATCAGCATCGGATTTTTGCTTCATCGCTTCGCGGAATTTTGCCACGGCGTCATCGGCATCACCCTTGGCGCGGGTGGCCGCGACTTCAGCATCGGCTCGCATGGTTTCTGCAGTTTTGCGTTTTTGTTCGGCAAGCGCGCGCATCGCGACGGCATCTTTGCCTTCGCTTTCGGCCTGTTCAGCCCGGGCTTTCGCGATTTCAGCTTCTTGCGTCGCAACATCGGCCGCATGGGTTTTGTCACTGGCATCAGCGCGCGCGGCGGCAGCCACCAAACGCAACTCGGCTTGGGCCTGTTTTTGCCGTGACAATTGCGCCCACACCAAGGCACCGGCCACCGCAGCCCCGACGACAAACAGCATCAAAACACTCACCGCGCGATGCTTACGCACCCATTGCGCCAAGCGCCCGGTCGGTGAATAGCGATGCGAAAACACCAGATCGCCGGTGAGGTACTGTTTGAGCGCCAGCACCAATTCATCGGCTGAAAATCGTTGGCCAACATCACGATGCATGGCTCGCGCGATAATCCCCGACAACTCTGGATCCCGCGGCATCGCTGGTGCTACCGGATCGTTGCTATTGAGCCAATCGATGAAGCGACTAATTTGCTTGCTACGTTCGGCGGCGTTTAAGTCCAATTGCCATGCGAACGGCGTCCGGCCACTGATCACTTCATACAAAATCACGCCGAACGAATACACATCAAAGCCCGGCAGCGCGGCGCGGCCTTGGCTTTGTTCCAACGATAAATACGGCGGCGTGCCGGCGCTGATCGTGACCATGCGGCCACTTGCCGACGGGGAATCCTCTCCCATCAACGCAACATCTATGCTGCCTTCGACTTCAAGGTCGCGGGCAATGCCCCAGTCGATGAGGGTTGCTTCGTTACGCGCGCCGAGCAAAATATTATTCGGCGTGATGTCGCGATGCACAACTTTGCGTTCGTGGGCGTAGGCCATCGCTTCGGCGATCGAAACCAAACTGGCTACCAGTTCCAACCGCTCGCGGGTGCGCGGTTTACTGTCGGCGGCTTCGTCGACAGCTAGTTCATCAAGCCGATCGCGCAACGACCGGCCTTCAACCCGCTCCATCACGCAAAACGGCCACCCCGTCGACGATTTGCCCAATTCGTAAATCGTGACAATCGCCGGATGCTGCAACTTGGCCAAGATCGCGGCTTCGGTTGCGATGCGGCGCTGAAACATGCGCATGAGCGCTGCAGTCAGATTTTCACCTTCGCGCGGCGTCTTCAAAATCACCGTACGTTTGAGCCGGCGATCTTGGGCAGCGAAGATCTGCGCCATGCCACCCTCGGCCATCGGCTCGGCCGGCCACACGAACGCGGCCTCCGATACTAAGCCTTTGGGCAAATCGAGGCCAACTTCCGACACCAAGCTGCGACACATGGCACAGCCCGCGATATGCGCGACAATGTCTGGATTATTGCGATCGCTCAGCGCGGTCAACGTCGGATGCCGGCTATCTGAGCCGTCCGAGCCGTGAGAGCCCAGCGGGGCAGTTTTATCCGAATCCATGGCCGCAACATACCTGTTCCGAGCCCGGAAGTGGAGCGCACGAGCGAACGCTCGAAGCGAGCCCGAAAGGGGGTGCACGATCATTTGTAGGCGCGCCTCACGAGCCCAGCGGTTCAGTGGGCGATTCCGCGCGGCGCGGCGCGCGGTGGTGGGTGAATTCGCGGCTGTGCCGCGAAGAGGGCGGCGGGCAAAGCCGCCCTTGTAGATCGAAGGGTGCCGACCGCCTAAAAGCGGTCGTGCCCCCGGTCGAAGCGAGAATTGTCAGGACATGGCCACTGTAGTAGGTTGCCGCCGTGGACATTATCCTGACAACACTCAACGCCAAGTACATCCATGCGGCGTTTGGGTTGCGCTACTTGCGCGCCAATCTAGGCGAGCTGCGCGACCGTAGTGAGATCATGGAATTCACCATCAACGAGCGGCCGATCGATATCGTCGAACGCGTGCTAGCGCGACAGCCCAAAATCGTTGGCATCGGCGTGTATATCTGGAACATCACCGAGAGCCTGGCGGTGGTGCGCATGATCAAACAAGTTGCGCCCGAGGTCATCGTGGTACTTGGTGGCCCCGAGGTTTCACACGAAACCCAAGGCCAACCTATCGTCGACGCCGCCGATTACACGATCACCAGCGAAGGCGAAGTCGCGTTTGCCGAGCTGGCGCAGCGCCTGTTGTCGCCGCGGCGGCAGTTGATGCCAGTCATCGAATCCAAGATTATCGCCGGTGGCCAACCTGACACCGCTAGCTTGGTATTGCCCTACGACGAATACACCGACGCTGACTTGGCCACTCGGGTTTTGTACATCGAAGCGTCGCGCGGTTGCCCGTTTGAATGTGAGTTCTGTTTGTCGTCGCTCGACGAAAAAGTCCGCAATTTTCCGTTGCCAGCCATGCTCGAAGCCCTCGACAAATTGGCCGCACGCGGTGCCAAACAGTTTAAGTTTGTTGATCGCACTTTCAATTTGTCGCCGAAGGTGAGCGGTGCGCTGCTCGATTTTTTCCTCGAACGCGCCCACCTCGGCTTGTTTGCGCACTTTGAAATGGTGCCCGATCGTTTTCCTGAAGCGCTGCGCGAACGCTTGGCGCGCTTTGCCCCGGGCGCGGTGCAACTCGAAGTTGGGATTCAAACGTTTGATCCTGAAACCGCTGGGCGTATTTCCCGTCGGCAAAATATCGACGCTACGCTGACCAATTTATCGTGGTTGCACAATCATACTGGCGCGCATGTGCATGCTGACCTGATCGTTGGGTTGCCCGGCGAAGATATCGCTACGTTTGCGCTCGGCTTTGATCGCTTGGCGTTGGCCGGTCCGCACGAAATTCAAGTTGGTATTCTCAAGCGCTTACGTGGCACCCCGATTATTCGGCACGATGCCGAGTTCGATGTGGTGTGGAGCAACGATCCACCGTACGAGATTTTGCAAAACAAGATGATCAGTTTTGCCGAGTTGCAGCGCATGAAACGCTTCGCCCGAGCCTGGGATTTGGTCGCCAATCGCGGCAACTTCACCAGCACCACGCCGTTATTATGGACCGATCGCGACGGCACCATTGGGTCGCCGTTCGCGGGTTTTGCCGCGTTTGCTGAATG
>JAGPDK010000398.1 GCA_018057605.1 Kofleriaceae bacterium
ATTGCAAAACAGCACTGGCGCCTCGGCCGCAACACGCGGCAATTCAATTTCGCCAACGATGACATTGCGGGCATCAAGTAAACTGAAAACGTGATCGCGTTGGATCACAACCCAGTCGGCGTCGCCGCTGTGCAACTGGAGCGGTGTCATCTCGCCACACTCGCAAGTCGCGCGCGATTGAGGCGAATCAACTCTTGGCTCGACGGCACGCGGGCCCGTGGGCCGGTGGGCGTTACGCCATGCGCTGCAAACGCCGTTTTGTAGGCCGCGAAGCTACCGCCTGCATGATGGGCATCCATCAGCGCGAGGCCGGCGACGCTTTCACATTGTGCCAACATGTACTCGACCCACGCCCAGCGCGCTGAGGTTGGCCGCACTTCAACTTTGTTGGCCACGCCCATTTTGCGCAAGCCGGCGCGCAAGCGTTCGAGTCGATCTTCGACGACGCCGATGCCCGCAAACGGCGAGCCATCGAGCGGGGTGTTGCGCTTGGCCACGAACGGCGCAATCCCATACGCAACGTGCGGTGCGGCTTGCGCGAGTTCGACCGAAAACCGGACTAACTCATCAATGTCATCGTCGGTTTCTTCCGGCACACCGACCATCATGTACACCTTGAGGGTTTTGAGCCGATGCGTCTTAGCCAGGGCCGCGCTGTGCAGTAGATGTTTTTCTTGGGTTGAGCGTTCAACCACCCGGCGCATGCGCTCGGAGGTGCCGTCGGCCGCTACTGTCAGCGTGCGGTAGCCACCACGCGCCAACCATCCGACCAATTCGTCATTCAGCTTGTCGGCGCGCAGGCTCGATATGCCGACGCTGCGGCCAGGTTCCACGACGCGACGGACGATTTCGGTGATGTGGGGATGGTCCGTCACCGCGGCACCGACCAAGCCAACTTTTTTGGCAAACTCGGGGATGCCGCTGATGATGTCATCGGGGGCAACAATGCGCATGCCACCGTTGGTCGAGCGCCGCATGACACAATAGGTGCAACCGCGCGAACAGCCACGGGCCGCTTCGGTCAAAAACATGTTGGACAGCTCGGTGTGCGGCGTTAGGATGACCGAGCGCGCGGGCAACATACAGTTTGCCACGGCCGCCACCGGTGGGATGCTTTCACCGTCGCGGTGGGGCAGGTAGTAGCCTGGGCGCCCGGCTAACGCATCCCAAACTTTGTGGCGGGCATAGTCCGCCGTGCGCGCGATATCAATGAGTTCAACAATGAGTTCTTCACCTTCGCCCATCACGATGACATCAAAAAACGGTGCCATCGGCGCCGGATTCGAAAATGTCAGCGGTCCGCCCGCAATGACGAGTGGATGATGATGATTGCGTTGGCTGGCCAACGGCGGAATACCAGCGCGTTCGAGGGTCTCGACGACGCCGGCGATCTCCAGTTCGTAGGCGACCGAGTACGCAAGAATTGGATAGTCACTCACCGGCCGGCCCGACTCCAGCGTCACCAGGGGTTGGCCCGGGGCCAACGGTAACGCTGCCGCATCGGGCAACATCGCGCGATCGGCGGCCACACCGGGCAGATTGTTAATTGTTCGATAGATTTGCTGGTAGCCCAACGACGACATCGCGGCGCGATACGGGCTTGGATAGACTAGCGCCACGCGGACCGGCGCATCTTTGTAAAGCGTGCCGCGCTCGTCGGTCAGCAATTGCTGCGCGGTAAGGCCGGCGGTACGGGACGGGCGACTCATTGCGTGCAGCCAAAATTAAAACGTCTTTGCATATTCCACTCCGGGGCGCGCATAGCAAGACTCTAGCGATTAGCAATCGCGCGGCCATGGTGTCAGCAGCATAGCAGCCTGCCGCCAGCGTGTGCTACCAGTGAGCATGCCACAACGTTATCGTGTAACGCTGGCCGCGCCAGCGAACCATCTAGTCGAGGTTTCCTACCAGTTCACGCCGTCTGGGCGTAGCGCCGAGAGCTTGGTGACGATGGCCGCATGGTGCCCAGGGTCTTATCTCATCCGCGACTACGCCCGCTTGCTGCGCAGTTTGCGCGCCTACGACCAACAAGGTGCAGCGCTCGCGGTGCGCAAGGTCGATAAATCTACCTGGGCGATAATCACGCCAGCCGATGGTGATATCACGGTGAACTACGCGGTGTATGGCCACGAGCTGACCGTGCGCACCAATCACATCGACGCTAGCCACGCTTTTTTGCATGGGCCAGCGACGTTTGTTTATTATCCAGAGCTGCGCGACCAAGCTGCCGAGCTCACCATTGTTGGGCCGCCAGCGTGGCGGCTTTGTTCGGGGCTGGCCTATGGCCATCCTGCGCTCAGCGAATCAGGCGTTACATTGCAAACGGCTTCGATCGATGAACTATTTGACATGCCGCTGCATCTCGGCCAGGCTCAGCGCTGGGTGCTCCCCAGCACAGCCGCTGTTGAGCTGGTGATTTGGGGCGAACGCATGCCTGGCGGGGTATTTACCGAAACCCGCTTAGTGGCCGATTTGGCGGCAATTGTCGACGACCATATTGCGCGCGTGGGGGAAGCGCCGTTTGAACACTATTCGTTCGTGGTGATGCTGACCGCGGATGGCTACGGTGGCCTGGAGCATCGCAATTCGTCGATCAATATTTTTGCGCCCAACTTTGCGGCCAGTCGCAAAAACTATGATGGCTTGCTCGAACTATTGTCGCATGAGTTTTTTCACGCGTGGAATGGCAAGCGCATTGCGCCGGCGCCACTGCTGCATTTTGACTACAGTCGTGAAGCCTACACGCCGTGCCTATGGGTGATGGAGGGTGTCACGTCGCACTATGACCGCTGGAGCTTGGCGTCAGCGCAACGGATCAGCGATCGCAGCTACTTAGAAAAAGTCCTCGACGATTGGACTCGCTTGTTAGCGGTGCCGGGGCGTAGCGCGCAGAGTTTGGAGCAATCCTCATTCGACGCTTGGATCAAATTGTACAAGCCCGACGAATCAAATCTCAACACCACGGTGAGCTACTATCTCAAAGGTGGCCTAGCGGTGTTTGCCCTCGATCTCGAAATTCGTCGGCGTACCGACGGTGTTAAATGCTTCGACGATGTGCTGCGAGCACTATGGCAAGAGCATGGCAAGCTAGGATTGCCGCACCCGGATAACGTGCAGCCGTTGTTCGAACGGGTTACCGGGCTCGATTTACATGACTGGTTCGACAACGTCGTACGCGGCACTGCTGATCCCGAACTGCAACGCGAGCTAGCCTATGTTGGCGTCGAATTGCGAGCGTCCGCAGATCCGGCGACAACGACCGATGGCGTGACCCCGGGTTGGCTTGGCGTCACTATGGCTGGAATCAAGGTGACGGGCGTCTTTGATGCTTCGCCAGCGCAACGCGCAGGAGTATCGCCAGGCGACGAGCTGATCGCGATCGATGGGTTTCGTTGTGCGAGCGACAGTGAATTGCGCAACCTGTGTGCGAGCAAAGGCCCCGACGCAACCATGACGCTTGCGTTTTTTCGCCGCGGCCAACTCATGCAGTGCACCGCAACGCTCGCGGTGCCGCCAGCCACGCGCTACGAAATGCTGGCCGTCACCGACGCCGGGCCTGCCGCTGAACGCTACGCCCGGTGGCTCGGCAAGCCGCATGTCGCTGCGCAAATTTTAGCCACCGTGCTGACAACATCTCGCAGTGCGTAGGGCGGCAATCTCTGCTAGATTGCGCGCCATGAAAAAGAATCATGGGTTGGCGCCGGTAGTCGCCGGTGTGTTGCTTGCCGTAGTTGGCTGCGAAAAAAAGAAATCGTCAAGTGGTTTGGCGCCAGCGACCGATTGGTCTGCGAACGCCGCAACGGGTAGCGCAGCGCCAACGGCCCCACCCGCAGCGATGAACAATCCGCACGCTGCCGATCCTCACGCCGCGATGAATGGTGGCCCGGCCGGCGGTGATCCGCATGCCGGCATGAACATGGGTGGCAGCGATGTCACCGCGATGGGCTTGCCGTCGCCGGATCCTGACCGGCCAGTGAATCCCAATAATATTTTGGCCGGCACGATCGAAGCCGGCCCAGGAATGGCCGATAAATTGAAGAGCGGGACGGCGATTTTTCTGGTCGCTAAAGCCGCAGGCCCCGACGGTGCGCCGATGGGCCCGCCCTTGGCGGTTGAAAAGCTGACGTGGACCGGTTCATCGCTGCCGTTCAAGCTAAGCGAAGCCAACGCGATGATTGCCGGTACGGTGTTGTCGGGCGACGTCGTGCTGGTTGCGCGCTACGACCAAGATGGTGAAGCGCTGTCGAAAAAAGCCGGCGACGTGACAGCAACGCTGACCGCCAAAGTGCCGGCGACGACGCTCAAACTTTCACTCGACACGCTGTTGCCGTAACCGGTCAGCGAAGCGGGCCCTACGCCAAGTCGCGCAGGTGACCATTGTCGTTCCACTGGCAGAGCCGCCAGCTTGAGCCCAACTCCGGCGATGCGTAATGTTCGACGACCGACAGTGACGCGTTGTCAACGAGCGTGAAAAAACGCGACGCTGCGTCGGGGGGGCCCATCCGCGTGATGTGTGACAACATATGAAAAAGCGCAATTCCGTGGCTGACCAGAATGATGGTTGCACCGGAGTGGACCTGGGCGACCCGGTCGAGCCCAGCGCTGACGCGAGCAAAACATGCCGCATTCGTTTCCGCACCTTGGGGCAGGGCTGATTCGTCACGCGCCAGCAATGCCGCGTAGGCCTCGGGATGTTGCGCTTTGGCATCGACGAAGCTCATGCCATCAAAAATCCCAACCGTACGTTCGCGCAGCGCCGGGTCGGTTTGCAACGGCAATGCAGTTGCGGTGGCGATCGCTTGCGCGGTAGCGGCGGCACGGGCGACATCGCTGGTAATAATGATGCTCGGAGGGATGCGCGCTGCGCGTGCGCGGTTGGCTAGCGCGTTGCCCACCGCCGTAGCTTGGGCTTGGCCGCGTGCGGTGAGGGGGGCACTATCCCAGCCACCAAATCGCGCATTGCTGTTGTTTTCGGCTTCGCCGTGGCGAACCAGCCAGAAGGTCGTGAGGGTAGGGCCTGAGGAGCTAGAGCCAAGCACCGAGTCATGGTATACGAAAAATCCGATGCCTGATTACAGCAAACTTCACGATCTCATTAGCCATCGCGTCACCTTTGAATATGACACGGGTGCACGCGTTACCGGATACCTCGCGTCCTGCCAACCCTCGACCGGTGCCGTCGAATTTGTGGTGCTTTCCGACGTGAAGCTCACCGATTCAAAAGGCAAATTGGTGCGTGAAGCCGGCGAACTGACAATTTGTCCGAATGCGCTCATTGGTATTGCTCGTGACGAAGGCCCACGCGGCCGCGATCATCGTTGATCGGTACCCGCAACTAGGTCCGCCGCGCTCGAACATCGCACCGCGCTCGGTAGGGCTAGGCGTCCGTTGTCCGTGGTTCGAGTTGCAACCAAATTTGCAGTGGCGCACACGGCGGCGCAAAGCTGGAGTACTGCGACAGGGCGGCCAGGCGCACACTTTGGCTGCATCACGCGGTAGTGTGATGACATGAATTTGTATAATGCAACGATTCCGCTGTTCACCAAATTTCTTGGCGCTGTCTCGGGCTGGCTAGATAAACTAGAGGCTGACGCCGCGGCGCGCAAATATGCACCTGCGGTG
>JAGPDK010000033.1 GCA_018057605.1 Kofleriaceae bacterium
CAACGACGCCGGCGTGCGGCAGTGTGTGCTCGGTGAAGTTGCAAAACTCAAGCTCAGCAAACCGCAGAGCACCAAAGTGCTGGTGAACTTCCCGCTGCATTTTCAGCCTAATCAATAGTGGCGTAATTAACGCGGATATGCCACAGCGAAAATTCTACGTGCGGCAAGCGGCCATCACGATCCCACTGCGATTTCCCATTGCTTCCGATCGGAGCGATAGCCTGAGGCTGCGGACGCCACGATGGCTTTGCGTAACACCCGCTTTTGTTGGCGGGTCATGGCTTTGCCAAGTTCGGGATGGCTATTGAGATACTCGGCGATCGAACTGGCATCGTGATTGGCGACGCGCACCTTGGCTTGCACGGCCGCAACCATCGCCACAATGCGAGCTTTGTCGTTTTTTGCGCGGGCCATCGCGCTGGCTAATGCAAACGAGGTCGGCACGCTAAACACCAACGGCACTACCAGTGCGCCGTCGCGCACCGCGAATACCAACGGTGACTTTTCGTCGAGCGGCTTGGTACACATGGTATCGACCACGTGCACAATGATCTTTGGCGCAAATGTCCCGCGCACCACCTCTTGCACTGCAAGTTCGTATTGCTGTGCGCCCTCGCTGGTTTTTGATTTGGTAATCTTCACGGTGACAACCGTGTCGGCATCGGCCAGCTCGACGAGTGGGGAATACGCGGTGCCGCTACAAGCGTGGGCGAGGTTGCCACGAAGCGCCACCAAGACAAGCGCAAGCACCAACACCAACATGCTGCGAAATACTGGGTTCATAGCCTATAGGACGCACGGGGTTGGCAAATGATCTACCGGGCAAGTAACGCCCGACGGGTTACCAGCTGGCGACTGGCTACCTAGCGCTGGCGACTAGCTACCGACATCAGCCCGCATCACGCGGCCTGCCATGTAACTGGTTGGTCCCAGCTGCTGTGCCGCTTCGCGCACAGGCGAGGCTATTTGGAACAAGCCAAAAACTGCCCCAACATCTCGCGTTCAGCATCAGTTGGCTTCGTGCCGCTTTCGGGCATGCTGGTATTAGTTGCGTTGGGGCCCTTGGCGCTCTCCAGATCAATGCTTTCGAGGTCGCGCTTAATGCCGGCTTCGGTTTTGTATTCACTATGGCAGCGCGTACAATACGTATCAAAGAAAGTTTTACCAAAGCTGCTGTAGGTTAGCGGCGTGGGCGGACAGACCGATCCGGTCGGAGTACCGTTGCTGCCACAAGCGGCAAGCGTGGCGGCAAAAAGGCTAACGACAAGTGTGAGTGATATTCTGTTCATACGTACTACCTGCAAAATTTTCTAACAAAAAACCTGACGCGTTGGCAAGTGCAAACGCGATGCCAGCTCGGCACAAAAACTGACGGCGCATCAATGCATCCTTCTGCGGCCGCATCGATTTCAGATAAGATCGACGTCACCGCAGCGAAGCTTGGCGCCAAGCCGACATTTCCGTCGTTGGCGCAGCGGTGCCACTGCTCGCTGCAACTGCCGACACCACGGGTGCGCCTGCGGCGGCCACTTGTTGCAACGTAGCCGCCACTAAGGCCGCCTCGATGTCACCGTCGTCGAAGGTTGGCGCCAACGCCGCTGCATTGCGACCAATGAAGCCGGTATCAAATTCGCCGGTCACGAAATCTACGTGACGAATGCAGCGACGATGAAACGGTAGATTAGTTTCGATGCCGCCGACTTGATATTCGTCCAACGCTCGACGCATCCGCGCGACGGCGTCGGCCCGAGTTTCGCCCCACACCACCAATTTTGAGATCAGCGGATCATAGTGCACCGAGATTTCGGCACCTTCATAACAACCGCAATCATTGCGCACGTACGGACCATCAGGTACCCGCAATAACGAGATGGTACCTGGCGACGGCAGAAACTTCACCGGATCTTCAGCGTAGACCCGACACTCCATCGCGTGGCCGCGGCGCCGTGCATCGAGTTGGGCTTGGCTCAGCGGCAACGGCTGGCCTTGCGCCACGGCGAGTTGCCATTGCACCAAGTCTAAGCCGTAAATCATTTCGGTTACCGGGTGCTCAACTTGCAACCGGGTATTCATTTCAAGAAAGTAGAAATTACCATCGCTGGCAAGCAAAAACTCGCAGGTGCCGGCGCCCACATAGTCAACTGCGCGCGCTGCCGCGACAGCCGCCACACCCATGCGCGCTCGCAATTCCGCGCTGACCGCTGGCGATGGCGCTTCTTCGATCACTTTTTGATGGCGGCGCTGAATCGAACAATCACGCTCACCCAAATGCACAATGTTGCCGTGGCTATCACCGAATACTTGAATCTCAATGTGCCGACCACGCACGATGGCTTTTTCGATGTACACCGTGTCGTCGCCGAAAGCCGCACCAGCTTCGCGCTTGGCCCCGTCGAACGCTGCGGCAAACTCGGCTTGCGCAGCTACCAAGCGCATGCCTTTGCCACCGCCACCAGACGCTGCTTTGATCAACACCGGAAAACCAATCGCGATCGCTGCGGCTAACGCAACATCGCGATTAGGAAACCCATGACCTTCGGGCCCATTATTGCCTGGCACCACCGGCGTGCCGGCCGCCATGACAGTTTTTCGCGCTTCAGTTTTTGACCCCATCAAACGGATCGCATGCGCCGATGGCCCAATAAACGTGATCCCGCGCGCCGCGCACTGTTCGGCAAAATCTTCGTTCTCTGACAAAAAGCCATAGCCCGGATGCACGGCATCTGCGCCGGTTGCCGCACATGCAGCGAAAATCTTGTCCATGTTCAAGTAACTTTCGCGGGCCGCAGCCGGGCCAATGGCAACTGCAAAGTCGGCCATTTGCACGTGCAAGGCTAGTCGATCCGGCTCGCTGTAGACCGCCACCGTAGACAGCCCTTGCTCTTTACATGTGCGCATCACCCGCACTGCAATTTCGCCTCTGTTGGCTACCAGGACTCTCGAGATGGGACGGCTCATTGGCCGGCACTCTACACCACGGCTCGCCTATTCGGCGAGTCAGGGGCACCACTCGTAGCGGGTGCTTTTTGTTAATAGTGTTCGCAACTTCCGTTGCATCGGGCGACACAAGATCCTACATTTACCCATCACACGGCAATGCCTTCGAAGGGGAGGCATCCTGTAGTTGGAGTTTCCCGTGGTCGACAGCAACACCAGAACCGAAAAACGCACGCCAGTCACGCTCAAGATTAAGTTCAAAAGCGAGACTATCGAAGAATTCATTGAGCGCTATGCGGTTGACGTCAGCAAGGGCGGCATTTTCGTTCGCACGAAAGACCCACTTGCCGTCGGGACATCCATGAAATTTGAGTTTCAACTCAAAGACACGACGCCGCTTATCGGCGGTGAGGGCACCGTCGTGTGGACGCGTGAAAACGACCCAACGCGGCCCAACATCGCACCTGGCATGGGCGTGCGCTTTGATCGGCTCAGCGATGGCAGTCAGGCCGTGCTTGACCGCATTTTGGCAGACAAAGCGAAAAATGGGTCGGCCCGCGGCGCTGACACCAAACCGCCGGTGTTCATTGATACGCCTACCCGCGTTGGCTTACCTACTGCCGAATCACTAGCCGACCAAGCAGCGCGGCAAGGGCCCGCTGGCGGGTTTTACATGGACGAACCAACGCGCGTCGCTGACGCGGTCAGCGCCGACTTAATC
Source organism: Kofleriaceae bacterium (assembly GCA_018057605.1). Taxonomy (GTDB): domain Bacteria; phylum Myxococcota_A; class Polyangia; order Haliangiales; family Haliangiaceae; genus JABFXX01. The sequence goes on from JAGPDK010000033.1 coordinate 3,659, forward strand.
GAATCGTCGCGCCCCAACAAAATTACGCGGCCAGCGCCACTTAGCAGCACGACATCGGATTTTGCCGGTACCCGCAAAGAAAAAACCCCGGTGCCGTCGCCGATGCGGTTTCAAACTGACTCCAATGATTTCGGTGAAGGATCATTTGAAGAAGCCACCAAGATTCGTTCGCTCGATGAACTGGCGCAAGCCACCTTGGCCGGCGAAGCACCCGTGGTGCCCCAAGCAAACACGCCACTGAACAAACCCACGGCAACAAAATCCAGCCCTGGTTTTGCCGTACCGGCTGCCACCGTGCCGGCGCGCAGGATCTCGGGGACGACATCAGCGATTACACCAAGCACGTCGGTCGCAGGTTTCGATCAGCACCATAGCGATTTTGCCGACGAGGCCTCCGAGATCTCGGCGGTATCACAACGAACATCGGGACAAATGGCAGCCCGCAGCGAAGGCTCAGGCCGCTTTATGGCCGCCGATGCATTGGCCAGCGACAGTGGCCGAGCCCAACCCAAATTGCTCGACACCTCACCGTCGCCACGGCCCGAAACTCGTGGCAAGTCCAGTTCCGTGGCACCGGATTCGTTTGCCAGCGCGCCCAGCGGTGTCACGAGCGCCATCGCCAGCAATAACGCAATTCCAGCCTTTGCCCCAGAACCAATGCCCGCAGGCAAAAAGTCTAGCAATGGCGCAACCATCGTTATTGCTGGGCTCGCAGTTGCGGCTGCGGCTGCAGCCTCGGTTTGGTTCTTGGTGCTTCGTGATTCCAACAAACCTAGCGACCAACCTGGGACCAAGCCCGCAGTTGCTAGTGGTTCCGCCGGCTCGACGCAACCAGCGCTCACGCCCAATGGCCTCGGGTCCAACGGCTCAGCTGGTTCCGCTGCGGCAGCGGTTGCCGCAGGCTCCAACAGTACAGCAGACGCTGGATCCGGTTCGGCCCCAATTACTGCGCCGGCCGAATTGCTCACCACGGTGGTGACCTCAAAAGGCGACAACGCTGTAGAAATTGAAGTGCTGGGCACCGATCAAAAAGGGCCCTCGCCGCTGTCGGCCAAACTTGAAAAAGGCAAAACTTATACGATTCGGGCAACTGCGCCTGGCTTCAAAACCACCGAAATCGAAGTGCTTGGCGGTACGGCGACGGCGCGTGCCGATATTGAGATAAAGCCGCGCGTCGTGAAAGTTGATAGCGCACCGGCCGGCGCAGCCATTACGATTGATGGCGTCGCTACGGGCAAGGTCACGCCAAGCGAGCTTGCACTCAAGGGCGGTGCCGGCATCGTGCGGATTACGTTACAGAAAGCTGGCTTCGCGTCGACCAACGTTACGGTGCCGTCGTCCGCATTTACCGAAGAGGTTGATCGAATGTTGGCAACCGCATCGGGCACACTTCAGCCGGTGCGCAGGCCACAGACCGGCAACCGACCCAACCCCGGCCGCGGTACGGGCACGGGCACAGACGCCAACACCGGTAACGGCGCTGGCTCTGATACCGGTGCAGACAGCGGCAGCGGCACAGATACCACCACACCTGACGTTAAACCTGACGTCAAACCTGAACCAACGCCCGATGACAAACCGTCAACTGGCCCTGGTGCCGCAGGCTCAGGCGAACCCCAACCAACCTGGCTCAAGTAACCTGCGTGTGCGCATGATGACGATCATGCGCCTCGCGCTGTGGGCGGCGGTGCTCGCCACGGGTTGTAAGTGTCGCGAAAACGTTACGCCCCCAGCAACTACGCCAAGCAAATTGCCAGCCGTGACACCGGTCGATGCAGCGCCCGCCACCACCGTTGACGCAGCTAACGCAGTCACATCCGACCAACCTGACGCGGCGCTGGCGCTGCGAGTGCAGGCACTGCAACCGAGCGACGACGACACGCTCGCCACGTTACCCACTTTTGCGGGTGGCAGCGTGGTGCGGCCTGGCCGACGACTACGCAACGACACCCAATGGGTGGCCGTGAGTTGTGGGCCCCTCGATGGCACATTCGAACTGGTCCGCGGCAATTTGCGGACCCAGGGTTGGCTTGAAGAATCGCATCGTGACAGCGACGGTATTCAGACCGTCACAGCGCAACGCAACGGCTTGAACGTATCAATTGTGGTGACGCGGTCGAAACGCGCCGATTGCGCGGGCGCCACTGCATCGATTACCGCATTTCGCTTGCAGCGGTGATTACGCGGTTTTCGCGGCGGCCATCCGGGCCTTTTGAATATCGCCCATCATGCCAATAACCAATCGTGGATCGGTAAAGACGTTGAGCGTTGGAGCCAACGCCTTGGCGTAGCGATCGAAGTACAACAACTGTTTGGTAATCAGAATGAACTCTTTGGGCATCTTGACGCGGTGCTTGGTCGCCGTGCGTTGGATGCCAGGCAGAATTTCAGCGTAGTTAACGTCGCCGAACGACTTCACCAGCAGTGGCGTATAGGTAATGCCGAGATCTTTGACAAACGCATCCATGTCGAGGCCATCTGGGGTGCCGGCCATTTCGCAGATGATTTCGCCGAGCCGTTTATAATTGCCCATCGCAAACGCGATCATGTAGTCGGTGACCAAGAAGCGTTCTTTGTCATCAAACCGACCAACGATACCAAAGTCCAAAAATCCTAAGTCGCGATCATCGAGGATCATCAGGTTGCCGGCATGCACGTCGCCGTGGAAAAAGCCGTAAAAGACGACGCATTGGAACCAGCCGCGCAAACCATCGACCAGCGATGTTTCGCCGTCGATGCCACGCTTGGCAATCTCTTCATAGTTATCGACACGAACGCCCGAGAATTTTTCCATCACCAAGACTTTTTGCGTGATGTAGCCAGCATGCGGAATCGGTGCTCGAATATTCTTATGCCCAAGTTCCGCCATAATCGAGTTGAAGCGATCGAGATTGGCGGCTTCTTTGCGGAAATCCAATTCATCCATTAGCGTCGCAGCAAAGTCCTCGACGACACCCACCGGATTTGCCAGCTCGGCGTCTTTTTTGAATTTCGCCACCATCTGCGCCAAGAAGCGCATGATCTTCATGTCCGACGCACAACGTTTATCAATGCCGGCGCGTTGAACTTTGACGACCACTTTGGTGCCATCGCGCAACTCAGCAGCGTGCACTTGGGCAATCGAGGCCGACGCCAGCTGTTTAGGCTCAACCGTAATTTGAGCCGCTTTTTCTGCGCCCAGCTCGGTTTGCAACGTCCGTTTAACTTCGTCAAATGAAATCGGCTTGACGCTGTCGAGCACGCGCTGAAACTCTTTGACGTAGGCGTCGGGAAACATCCCGGCCGAGGACGCAATGATCTGGCCGAACTTGATGAACGTTGGGCCCATGTCTTCACACCACATGCGAATCAAGGCGGGCCGCGACAGCTTTTCGTACGGTTGGCCCGTGATTTTCTTGGCAACCCAGCGCAGCCCAATGCGATCGGCGACCCAAAGCCAAAAATACTTCGAGCTAACCAACGCAAACGCCCACAACCGGCGAGGCACTGGCAGCACCAAGGACAGCAACAGCAACGCTCCGAATACCGCGAGCAGCGTATAAACAACCATGCCGAATTCTACACCGCCGCACCCTGCGAGAACATTGCGGCTGGCGATATCGTACCGAGCGGAAAGAATCATGCCGAATTGTACACCGCCGCACCAACGACGGGTTCGGTTCGAAACGTTTTTTGAGCTGACAGCACCAACCCACAACCGCTCAACTTCCCCCCGCGGGGCATAGCGGAACCACCGCCCGACTACCACGCCACAAAGCCGTGCGTTTTCTAGGTAGCCGGTTATAGTCCTGTCCAATGGCTTGGACTGTCATGCGTAGCAGTGCCTTGCTGTTGGCAGCTGCGGGGGCCGCCGCCTGCACTGACTTTGCGCCGCCGTCGAACCTCACGCGGCCCACCGTAATTGCAATCACCGCAGAACCACCGACCGTTACAGTGGGGCAGTCAACTCGGCTCGAACTGATTGTCGCTTCGGCCGATGGGCAAGTTGCCGTTAATGCCGCGCAATGGAGCATTATTGCGACGATTCCCGGCGTACCTGCGCTTGGCAGTGTGACAGCTAATTTAGACGGCGGTGCAACGTACACGGCACCCGCGGTACTGCCACCCCTGCCCGCCGAAGCCCGGCCGATCGACACTGTCGCAGTTGACCTAACCATCGGTGGGCTTGGAACGCGTTCAGCAAAAGTTGTACTGGTGGCCAACCTCCCGCAGCCGCCACAGAATCCAACGGTGCCCAGCTTGCTGGTCGACAACGTACCGGCGGTTAATGCCATCACGCTCAAAGCCGGTATCCGCGCCGAATTGAAAGCGGAAATTGCACCGGTCGCAGCCGAAACCGCCGCCTGCGCCTGGTACGCGTCGATCGGCAACATCAACCAATACCGATCCAATCCGACCAACATCTTGGCGGATGAAGCGGGCGCTGGTTGGCTATTTTTTGTGGTGCGTGACGGCCAACTTGGGTTGGCTTGGCGCAAAATGCCAATTATTGTGCAGTAGCAGATGGTGCCATGCTGACCGAAGTACGCGCTGGCGCACACACGATTCGCGGGGTTTCGGTTGGCGGTGTGTATACGTCGCTTGCCGTCCCTGAACTCGGCGTGCTGTTCGACCTCGGCATGCCGGCGCGCTCAACCGCCACCATCGATACCTGGTTGTTGTCGCACGGCCACGCCGATCACATCGGTGCAATCGCGACCCAACTGGGGATCCGCGCGCTTCACGGTAAGACCACCGCGCCGCGTTTGTTAATGCCCGCCGAAATCATCGATGATGTAACCGCGGCGTTGGCGGCACTCACCAGATTACAGCGCTGGCCGTTGCAAGTCCTTGCCGTGCCGATGCGGGCCGGCGATGAAGTGCAGCTGCGCGGCGAGTTGTTTGTGCGAGCGGTAAAAACCTTTCATCCCGTGCCGTCGTTGGGCTACGTGGTGGTGCGCAAAGTCAGCAAGCTCAAAGCCGAACTGGTGGGCTTGCCCGGGGCCGAAATCGCCGCCCTCCGTCGAGCAGGCCAACATGTTTCGGTCATTGAGGAGCGGCTCGAACTCGGCTACGCCACCGACACGCTCATCTCCGCACTAGATCATGCCCCGGAGTTGTTGCGTTGCGCTACGCTAATTCTAGAATCGACATTTCTCGACGGCCGCAAATCGCGCGACGCGGCACGCGCAGGTTGTCACATTCACCTCGACGACATTATTGAGCGTGTCGACGATTTCATGCACGCCGACCTGCGCCATTTAGTGTTGATGCATTTTTCGCAACTGTATGCGCCACACGAAATCGACGGGCTATTGCGCGCGCGCCTGCCCGCACGGCTCTATCAAAAAGTAGTGGCGTTCGTCGATCCAACTCGGCCGTGGCCGGGCTGAAGCTCTCGGGGGGCCACATGACGGCCGCAATCAACCGCCGCGCAGTATCAACCGCCGCGGCCAGGGCCGCGCCATCGCAGCACCCGGGCCGGCCAAGCCGGTAACTCATCTTCGCGCCGCTTCGCCACGCTGCGCGCCGTCAGTTTGGCAAACATTTGTAACGGCGCCCAATGCGGCTCAGCCACCGCGTTGGCACCGTCGGCCAACGCCACATCGCCATTGTCAGTGAGCACCAACAGCGACGTAAACACTTCAGTTGGCGTGTATACGCTGGCGCGATAGCGAGCTTGACTGCCGCCGGCCAGCTCAGCGTCCCGCTCCAACATGTAACGAGCGCCGTCGGTTGGGTGCAAATCGCGCGACACGCGTTATTTACTCACATCATTGGCAAACGTCGGCGATACATTGGCCGCATTGCCCCAGGTCGTCTTACGCCAGCTGTCGTTCCAATTGCGATATTGCCACATCGCGTCGAGCATCATGCGCGTACCAATATGTGCTTTGGCGTCGCCGTAGATGTCCTGCAATTCGTTTTCGTCGGTGCGCAAATTGAAAACTTTCGGAGCGCCAGCGCCGCCGAGATTCATCTTCCAATGGCCTAACCGGCCGCCGTGATAGTTCTCATATTGCGATGCCACCGACAACATTGGGTAACCCGCACCGACACCGCCAGCGAGGGGAATCAGCGAATGGCCTTGCCATTCTTTGTCGAATTCGACACCCAACGCATCGGCGATTGTTGGCACGATATCGACGCTTTCCGCACCTTCAGCGACCAGGCCGGGTTTCACCATCGGTGGGTAATGCACCACCATCGGCACATGCACCAGCATGTCGCGTACCGAGCCACCGTGGCCAACTTTGCCAACTTCCCATTGCTCATCGCCGTGGTCGGCCGTCACGATCAACATGGTTTGTTCCCAGATACCGGCCGCTTTGAGTTTCTCAATGAGTTGCGCCAATAGGTCATCTTGGTAGCTTACGTTGGAGTCGTACAGCGCACGCACATGATTGCGCTCAGCGTCGGACATTTCACCTTTGCCAGCCGCGGCGCCAGCCCCATCATCGCCGTATTCTTTGGCGAACCGGCCGGTGTAACCGGGCGAATATTTTTCAAGCCAAGGCGCTTTGGGCCGCCACGTGACGTGCGTATCAATCGTACCCAAGTACAAAAACCATGGGTCTTTTTTGCCTTCGACCCATTCCAGCCCTTGCTTCATGATGTCGGCGCCTTTGAGCCCCAGCGACTTTTCAATGTGATTGACGTACTTGTCCCACTTGTCGCCGAACCCACGCTTGGGCCGAATGTAGCCGTTGGCCGAAACACCCAGCGTTGTCATGCCGTGTTTTTTGGCAACTTCTTCGACCGACATCCACTTGAGATCGAGAATTTCTTTTTCTTCAATCGAGCGATGTTTCACGGGGTACAACGACGTCCAAATCGACGCGTGGGACACCCGCGATTCATTGCCTTGCACATACGTTTGCATAAACAACGCTGAGTCGGCCGCGAGTTTTTCAAACGTTGGAGTTTCCGGGCGGGCCTTTGGATTAAACGGCCGCACCCGATCGGCGCGCAACGAATCCATCACCCACAACACAACATACTTAGGTGCTTCACCACGGGCCGGTGCCGCCGCTGCGGCACCGGGCACGACCAGCGCGGCGTTGCTGACTTTGGCAACGGCACAACCGTTCGCTGCGATGTCGATCCGTGCCGCATCGCCAGCCAGCGCCGACAAATCGACCGCAGCGCCCGTGCCTTTGAGGGTACCCGACGCCGTTTTGCCGTCTTCGCTGGTCGCCGTGACGGTGAGTTCACATGCGCCGTCGGCAAGATCGGCCGTGAGCAGGCCTTTGTCGGGTACGGTCGCGTACCAGGCCATGCCGCAACCGGAGTTGATGTTAAAGCTGGTGCCGTCAAAACTCGGCGCTAAGGTTTGCGCAGCTTCACCATCGCCAGGAGCGATCGCATCACTGCCGATTTCGACCCAGGCCACCGCTACGTTGGGCTGCCCCATGAAAAGGATCAGTTCGTTTTCCCCTGCTTGAAAATTATCGGCTTTGACTTCCGTGGTGACCCAGCCCGCCGCCAATTCGAGATTTTGTTTTTTGCCACCGTTAATTTGTACGGTAATCGACTGCGCTGCATCGGCGAATGTCCGGACCCGCAACACGGTTGCGGATTTTTGCGCAGCGGTCAGCGGCAGATACATCGACGCTGTCTTGCCACTGAGCTTGGCGACTTTGAGGTCGCCTTGGCTTTGGTTTAATTCCCAAACCTTTTTGCCACCACGCACGGTATTGCCAAAACGCGCGTATTTTACAAAGCCCATGGTGCCGGCTTCGACGACCAACGAGGTGCCGCAGAATCGATGCGCTGCCAGGCGGTTGTCGATCAGCGAAAACACCGCATGTTCGGGGCCACGGGAGGGCGCCGCGGCCGGCGGTTTTGCCGCCGGATTTTTCACCACCGGGCCGGCGCTGCCAGCGCTGCCGCCGGGCACACTTGGCTTGGTGGTTTGGCTGCCATTGTCAGACTTTTTACCGCAGGCGAACAGGCCGCCGGCTGCGATGGCCAACCCTGCTATCGCTACGGTGCGACTGGAGGACTTCACTGATTTCATAAGCGCAAGTCCTACTGCGAATCACGGCGTCGGGCTAGTTTGCAGCTGTTTTTCGATGACAAACCACCGGTCCGGATCTCCTCAGGTCTCCCTACCTGGCCCAGCCCGGCGCCCTGTGCATCGACGCGTTTTGATCAAATAACCCGCCAGGCATTGGAATAAACGTTGAAGTTACCGCCTCGCACAAAACCAACGGCGGTAACCCCAAAGGTCTCAGCAACGTCAACCGCCAACGAACTCGGCGCGGAGACCGCAGCGATCAACGGTGAGCCCAACCGAATGGTCTTTTGCACGAGTTCAAAACCCAGCCGACCCGACACCCCGATGATGTGCACCGCCGCATCGATCTGGTGAGCCCGGGCCCAGCCAACCACTTTGTCGACGGCATTGTGACGGCCAACATCTTCACGCAGCACCACCAACTGGCCGTGTAGGTCGAACAGCCCCGCAGCGTGCAAGCCTCCGGTCACGTCAAATACCTGTTGCGCCTGGCGCAGCGTAACCGGCAGCGCCGCAATCACCGCGGGTGCGACCGTGGTGGCGGCCGTCACTCGAGTTGCGTTGCGTTCAAAATCACCAACGCCGGCACGCCCACACACGCCACACGCCGCCGTCGAGATGGTGCCGCGCGCGGCAAACAACGTCGGGTCAAGATCAACATGGGCAACGCCATCGCCGCGCGGATCTTGTTCGCATACCAACGTGGCTTGATCGGCGCCCGGGATGGCTTCAGCGTGTAATAAACCGCGGACCAGCTCCGCATCGTGCCCCGGCGTACGCATGACCGTTGCGACCGCGATGCCGCGCGCCAAAATCTGCAATGGCGCTTCGACCACAATTTGGTCGACGACCGTGCTGCGCACGCCTTGCACAAAGCGCTCGATTGTACGTGGCTGAATTGCCATGCGCGGTTAGCCCATCTGGGTTGGCCGGCGACGTGCCATCGACGACAACCGATGCCACAAGCCCCGCGGCTTTTCGTCGGGGGTCGGCAACGGCTGCATGCGCGGCGCTTCTTCGCCCATGGGCAAATCGAAATCAGCGACCGGCGTCACCGCGGATGCATCGCTCAACCCTGAGCTATGCGACGCTGCGGCCCGAACATTGCCGACGCTGGCCGCCAATACATCGTGCCAGTCTTTGCGAGTTTGCGCTTTCTTGAGTACGCCAGAAAGTTGCGCGGCCATATCGCGCGCCGACGAAAAACGATTTTCCGGCGTCGCACTCAAGGCCTTTTGAATTAACGCCACCAACTGCGGCGGCAAGTCAGGTCGCAACGGCCGCAAGGGTTGCACGCGGCATTCACGAAGCTTTACGAACGTTTCGTAGTCGGTAGCCCCGTCGAACAACTTGCGGCCTACTAATGCTTCCCACATGACCGAGCCCACCGCAAACTGGTCGCTTTCGGGCCGCGGCTTTCCGCCGCCGACAATTTCTGGCGCTAAATAAGACATTTTGCCCTTCACAACGCCGGGCTCGGTCATTTCTTCGGTGCGATCCGGCGCTAACGCCAAACCGAAATCGATAATTTTGGCCATCCCATTCGTGGTCAACAAAATATTGTGTGGCGACACATCGCGATGCACCACAGGCACGAGGTTACCGAGCGAGTCGCGGCGTTCGTGAGCGGCCGCCAAGCCACGCAACACGCCGACGCAGACCGCGGTAACCAGCTCCCACCGCGTGGTTTCATGGCGCGCAACGTGATAGCGGATCCAGGTGCCGAGATCGACGCCTTCGATCCACTCGAGCACCATGTAATAGTTGCCGTCTTCAGCGACGAAATCATAGACCTCGGCGATGTTTGGCGATTGCAGCCCCGCCCCTAACCGCGCTTCTTCGGTGAACATGCGCACGTAGTTATGCTGGCACGCTAGGGCCGGATGCATCTGCTTGATCGCGACGGCACGTTCAAAATTAGCGAAGCCACGCACGCGGCCACGCCAAACGTCGGCCATGCCACCGGAGCCGGCAATTTCCACGAGTTGGTAACGAGTCCCAACGATGAGACCTGGTGCCGGCCCTTTCGCCATCGCTTTATTGTGGCACGAGAGGTAGGGTCTTGGCGTGCGTTGGCACCAGTTGCTTGTACTTTTCTTTGGCTTTGCCGGTGCCTGCGCTGCGCCGCTTGCGCCGGATCCCGCCGTCGCCGTTGCTGGCCCTTTTGCCGTTGCCGCGACCAGCTGGCGCAGCACCGGCGGTGGCCGCCGCCGCGACCTGCCAGTTACCGCCTGGTATCCGACGGCGGCATTGCCGGCTGTCGCCCAGCCGTTCTACCAACTCGAAAGCGAGCCGCAGCGCAGCGTTTGGCAGGCACTGCTCGCAGCATCCCCAACTTGTCCGCAGCGCACACACACCGCGGCGCAGGACGCCGCGCCGATCGCCGCTGCACCGTTGCCAATTGTATTGGTCTCCCATTGTTACAACTGCAATCGCTTTAATCTGGTTACCGTCGCTGAGCGGTTGGCCAGCCACGGCATTGTGGTCGTCGCAGTTGAACATCCCGGCGATACGCTTTGGGATCATCTCGCCGGTCGCGATGTAGCTATCAACAAAGCGTTGCTCGAACAACGCGCGGGCGATATTCGGCAAGCCCTTGATGGCCTGCTCGATGGCGGGGAAGCGCCCAGTTCGCTCGAAGCTGCTGTTGATCGCCATAAGATTGGTATCGTCGGCCACTCGCTCGGTGCGGTTACCGCGGGCCGCGTGGCCGAGCTTGACGACCGCATCATCAGTGCGGCAGCGCTCATGGCCCCGATAGAAAATCCATTTGTCGAAGGTGTGACGCTCGCCAACATTAATAAACCGCTGCTGTTCGTGGTGGCGCAGGAGGACAACAGCATCAGCGAATTGGGCAACGAGTTGATCCGCAAAAACTACGCCGCCGCGCCAGGCCCGACCTGGAAACTCGAACTGGCCGATGCTGGCCATTGGTCGATTTCAGATCTCAACGGCACCGTCGACCAACCGCTACCAGGCGCGATCTCACCGTTTGCCGCTGGCTGCGGCACCGGCATTCGGCAAACCGACGATGCGCCGTTTACGTATCTCGAACCAACCCGCGGCCGGGCCATCGCAGCGAGTTATCTCACCGCGTTTTTTCTCGGCACGCTGCAACGCAACAGCGGTGCCATCGCTTATCTACAAAGTCAAACCGACTGGGTCGAAGTGACCGCCGTGCATCGTTAGCGGCGCATCGTCAGGAAACCCGTTCGGTCGACCATGTCGTTACCCAAGTGCGCCAGGCTACTTGAGTGGATTAGTTCCGGAGATGAACTCGATATTGTTAAAAATGAGCCAGTCAGCAGCGATGGCCAGCTCGTACACCGGGATAATCCATAGCGCAAAATGCAGTGCCGATTTGCTGAACTTTTCGCTGGTTACCGAACCGTTCCAGCGATGTACTTTTTGAAAAGCACCGTACGAACCAAAACAACCAGTCGCCGTGGTAGCAGTGGCCAGCGCGGTGGCGAGTAGTGCGACATGAGCGAATTTTTTCATGGTGCAAGATTCGCTGGAAGTTCACGCTGAGGCAATTTTTTGCCAACGCATTTTGGCGAAGCGATTCTTCCTAGGAATGTCTGGTACTACCTAGTACGCACCGGCGCAATTTCCAACGACGAAATCAATCATGTTCTAAGTGCGGGTCAGCCGGCCAGCGTTTGAGCAAGCGCCCGTTGGCACGGCCACCGTCGTGGATATCAATGTACGCGCGCCGGTGCTGCATGGTTTTGATGCCGTTCGCATTGGCAATAAATCGGCACTCACCCATTTCCCACGGTTCACGATAACCGCCGGCGCGCACATCGACGTTGCGAAAATATGCGCGCGCGGCTTCAGATCGTAACGCCCGCCGCAAGGTGCGGTTGAGTGCGCCTTGAATCGAGTCCCATTGCTCAATCGGCAACTCACCGGTGGCGAGTAATTGGGTATGCCACGCTTCGAGCTCACCAACCGCCCGCAGGTCGGGCCGCAGTTCGAGCAGCATCGCGTACAACACTTCAGGATATGGCGCGATCGCAGTGGCGGTGTGCCGAGCCACCTCCTGATAAGGACAGCGAATTTCGACCACGCGCGGCTTAACCGGACCCGAGCAACCATCGTGATGAAAGAACTCGCCTTGGCTTAGTCGCCCACGACTTGAACGGCCTTTGACATCGCGATGCAAGTGATCGTCGCCGCCGACATTTTTACAAACCACCAGGCCGACCCGATCGACCAATCCAAAAAATTGCTCACGATGCGCGTCGGTGAGCAGCAGGTCATTCATATAGTCCACTGGCGCACTCGCGCCGACCGGCGGATGACCAGCTTGCGGCACGACAGCGTCGACCACCAGCCCCAGTCCCGTCCACGCGGCCAGCTGCAAACGATAGGCTCCAAAATTTAGCATTGATGGTTCAAATAACGGCAAGTTGGCAACCACGGCCGGCAGGCTAACACGACTGGCACCACTGCCACCATGCGGCGAGGTGTCCGCCGGGCCGCGACGACGGCCGGCCAAGATATTACGACAGGTCGACTTCGAGCACTGTGCGCACCCTACGCTCATGTAAGCAATGCCGCGACTATCCGACCCAGCCGCCGCAGAATCATTGACGGCATATTGTGGCGGACGTAGAATTTCGGGCATGCGCCACGTGTCATTGCTTGTCCTTGCGTTGTTGTGTGGCTGCGCCAAACGGCCCACGTCGAATCCACCCGATGCCAGCGCGCTTGACGCTAATGTCGCGTCGACGTTGGTCGTGCGGCTGGCACAAAACCGCTTGGATGTGGTCAACGGCGTAGCCGCAACTGCAACGTTTGAAGTTTTTATGCAGACCCCCGATGGACTACAAACCAACGTGACCAGCACCAGCGACTGTGGCGTCGTGCCCGCGCAACTGGGCAGTGCCGGCGGTGGAGTACTCACAGCAACCGGCGCACGCGGAGGAAATGGCACACTGAACGTGCAGTATCTTGGGCTCAGCGCGCAGGTGCCATTTACCGTGCATATCAATGCACAGTTGCCCGGCACCGCCGACCCTAGCGTGGTTGCGTTGTTTGCTGCTGCCACGCTCGATAGCAGCGCGATGATAACGATTGCGTATCCGCCTGCAGCGGCGGTGATTCCGCCGAACCTGGGCGAGATGGAAGTGCATTGGATCGACGCGGTAAATCATGATGTGTACCAACTCGCGTTCGAGAGTGAATTTGTACAACTCACCACCTATGTGAATCGGTTGGGCACCAACAACTACAACGTGCTGACGCCAGCGCAATGGGCCTTGCTCGGAACCGGCGCGCCCGGCGCAGGCACCGTGCGGGTGCGCGGCCTTGCAACGGCAGCACCGTTGACCTACGCGCAACAAGAACAAGCCATCACCATCGCGAGTTCCGAAGTCAAAGGCGGCATCTATTTTTGGAACACCAACGAAGCCGCGATCATGCGCTACGATATGTCGGCGCAAACCACGCCACCAGCGCGGTTTTACCCTGCCACCGCCGGTGAATGCGTCGGTTGTCACGCCGTGTCGCGCGACGGCACCGTGGTTGCGTATCGCCAAGGTGGCGGCAACATGAACTATGGCAATTCACTAAAAGTTGAAGGCTTGCAAAAACAAATCGCGCAAGATTCGGTACGTTGGAACTTTGCCGCGATTCATCCCAACAATACCGATATGTTCATCACCACCGAAGCCGGCATGTCGCGCGTTGATTTACCAACCGGCGTGACCAGCGATTTGTACGCAACCACCCGTGTTGCGCAACCCGACGTCAGCCCCGACGGCAAAACCATCGTCGCAGTGGAGGTGCGCGGTGGCAGCGAAGTGTATTCAACCAATGGCCGCATCATCGCTTTAGATTACGATGCCACGGCCAAAACGGTTGGCGCTGCCCGCGTGGTGGCCGAACCTGCGGCCGGCGCGCATTTGTTCTACCCGAGCATTTCGCCTGATGGCCAGTGGGTGCTGTACAACCAAGCCACCGGCGGCACCAGCTACGACAATCCGCAAGCGCAACTCTGGGTCACCAAACTCGACGGCTCGGTAGCGCCGATTCGGCTGTCCCAAGTTGACATGCCGGCGTCGTATAACTCGTGGCCAAAATGGACGCCATTTGCAGCTCAAGAAACCTCGACTACGCCAACCGGTGAACCGATCATGTGGTTCACATTTGCATCGCGTCGACCGTTTGGGGTGCGCTCACCCGGCAACCAAAAACCGCAGCTGTGGATGGCGCCATTTTTCCCTAGTCGTGATGCTGCAAGTCAAAACATCGCTGCCGGTGCCATCCGCTTGCCGTTTCAGAACCTGGCGCAAGGCAATCACATCGCGCAGTGGACTGAAGCTATCGTTGCCGTCGATTAAGCGTTGCCAGCCGCGTGGTTTCGGACCATTCTCCGCCAATCTAAAAGGAGAATCTCATGGCTGATGTATTTATTTTTGATGCAGTGCGTACACCCCGTGGTCGTGGCAAAGCCGGCAAAGGCGGCCTCGCAAATCACCATCCACAAGAGTTGTTAGCGCAATCGCTCAACTACATGGCCGAGCGTAGCAAGCTCGACAAATCGCTGGTCGAAGACGTAGCCATCGGCTGCGTTACCCAGGTTAAAGAGCAAGGCGCGTGCATCGCGCGCAACGCGCTCATCGCCGCCAACTGGCCTGAAGATGTCACCGGCCAAACCATCAATCGTTTTTGTGGCTCGGGCCTCGAAGCCATCAACGATATCGCTGGCAAAATCGGCGCGGGCTTCATGGAAGCTGGCATCGGTGGTGGTGTCGAGTCGATGTCGCGGGTGCCGATGGGCTCCGACGGCGCGATGATCGACGGCCTCAACGAAAAAATGCGGCAACGCGTCTTCATGGTGCCGCAAGGCATCTCAGCTGACCTGATCGCCACCCGCGAAGGCATCACCCGCGCCGATGTTGATGCATTTGCACTGCAAAGCCAAAAAAAGGCAGCGCAAGCCATCGAACAAAAACGCTTCGCCAAATCGATGTTCGCAATCAAGAACGACGACGGCTCGGTTGCCCTCGATCGCGACGAACATCCACGCGCCGACACTACGCTCGAATCGTTGGGCGCCCTGCAAGCTGCGTTTTTGCAAATGGGTGCCATGGCCATGGGCCCCGGCGGCGCCACGCTCGATCAGATGGCACTTAAAGTCTACGCTGACACCAAAGCCATTGACCACGTGCACACCGCTGGCAATTCATCGGGCATCGTCGACGGTGCCGGCATTGTGCTCATGGGCTCCAAAGAATGGGGCAACAGAGCCAGTCAAAAACCACGCGCGCGGATTCGGGCGATGGCAACCGCCGGCGCTGAGCCGGTTATCATGCTCACGGCCCCCGCCCCCGCGTCCCTCAAAGCACTCAAGCGTGCCGGCATGAACGCCAGCGACATCGACTTGTGGGAAATCAACGAAGCGTTTGCCGTGGTGCCACTGCAAACCATCAAAGCGCTGGGCATCGATCCAGCCCGCGTCAACGTCAACGGCGGCGCCATTGCGTTGGGCCATCCACTCGGTGCCACCGGCGCCATTTTGCTTGGCACCGCCCTCGACGAACTTGAGCGCACCGGCAAAGCGACCGCGCTGATCACGTTGTGCATCGGCGGCGGCATGGGCATCGCGACCATCATCGAACGCGTGTAAGCGGCGTGCGCGACGTGGCAGGGCTAGGCTTGCCCACACGCTCGGCGCGTCCAGTCGGCGTAGCCACGTGCGACGTACGACTGACGCAACGATCGGTCCGCCCGCGGCGCGCCATAACAGCGCCTTGCGCGCCATCACGGCGTCGATGATACTGCCTTCCATGCAGCAACCGGCCGAGCCGACGGAATTTCATTATTGGCAAAACTTAGCGCGGCCGAGCGTGCGATTGCTACGCACCGTGA
>JAGPDK010000399.1 GCA_018057605.1 Kofleriaceae bacterium
CACTGTGACGATCAGGTGCAAGATCGCAGACCAAGCGCTCGCCAACGCTGATGCGCCTGATGGTGCTGCAGTGCGCCGCGCCGTTGCATCAGCGTCGCGTTTTGCCGAACTTGATCCGTATCGCGCCACCACCCACAACAAAGGCATCATGAACGGCATCGACGCCGTCTTGGTTGCCACCGGGCAAGATTGGCGTGCGGTTGAAGCTGGCGCCCACGCCTATGCCGCGCGGTCGGGTGCGTATCGGCCCCTGGCGGTCTGGCGCGACACGGGGGTCGATCTGCACGGCGAACTCACCATGCCGATGGCAGTTGGCGCGGTGGGCGGAGCGCTGCACACCCATCCCGGCGCACGCTTGGCGCTGGTGCTTGGCAACATCAGCACCGCTACCGAGTTGGCGACCGCGGCCGCCGCCGCTGGGCTCGCCACCAATCTCGCCGCCTTGCGTGCGCTTGCCACCGAAGGCATTCAACGCGGCCATATGTCGCTGCACGCGCGCTCGATCGCCCGCGCTGCCGGTGCAACCGGCGCCATGGTCGAGACGATTGCCAGTGCGCTTGCGGCCTCGGGTGAGGTAAAACTTGAGCGCGCGCACATGCTCATGACTGAACTACAACGCCCGCAGGAGCCAACGTGATTCACCGCTTAGGAACCGCTCGATCGCCCTCGTTGGCAGTGCCGTTGCCGCCGACGTTGGAACTAGCGGCGTGCTACCAGTACTGTGAAGCGCTGTGCCGATCGCACCATCACAACTACCCGGTCGCATCATTTTTTGCGCGGTCGCATTTACGCAAACACATTTGGGCCATGTTCGCATTTGCGCGTGTTGCCGACGACATCGCCGACGAACCTTCCTTCGAAGGCCGCCGCGCCCGCGAATTAGATCGCTGGGAACAGCAACTGCATAACGCCTACCGCGGTGTGGCCGACCATCCGGTGTTTGTCGCGTTGGCCGACACCGTCAAGCATTTTGCGCTGCCGATCACCGAGTTCACGGCGCTGTTGTCCGGATTCCGGACTGACCTCGACGTAACCCGCTACTCCACGTTTGGTGATTTGCGCAATTACACACGACAATCGGCCGAGCCGGTTGGCCATTTGCTGTTGTACATTGGCGGGTTTCGCACGCCCAACTTGCATGCCTACGCCGATGATTTATCGACGGCGTTAGCGTTCGCGCGGTTGTTGCAAGATATTCCCGCCGATTGGCAACGTGGCCGCGTCTATGTCCCAGCCGAAGACCTTCGGCATTTCGGCGTGACCGAAGACGATATCGCCCAGCGCCGGGCGTCACCGGCAGTTGCGGCCCTTGCCCACTATGAAGTAGCGCGGACCCGAGCCTTGTTTGCGCGCGCCCGCCCGCTGATCGATACCGTCAGTGGCGATCTAGCAATGGAACTTGCACTGATGTGGCATGGCGGCATGCGCATTCTCGATAAGATCGATGGCACCGGTGAAAACCTATTTGCCAAGCGCCCAGCGCTCAATGCCGTCGACAAAGCCTTGATCGTAAGCCGTGCCGTGGCCTGGCGTGGCGCCACGTTGCCGCCACGCGCCGTGCATCTTGCGCAACGCGCGCTCGATGCGCTGAGTAAGTAGTAACCTCGCCGCTATGGCCGATTTGTTTGCCCACAACGCCACCCGCAGCCGGGTTGGCCAACCGTTAGCCGAACGCATGCGGCCACAATCGCTGGCCGAGTTTGTGGGCCAGGCCCATCTGGTTGGCGCTGGGCGAATTTTGCATGACCTCACGCCTGGCCGTACGTTGCCGTCGCTGATTCTGTGGGGCCCACCAGGCTGCGGCAAAACCACCTTGGCGCGCTTGTGTGGCAATGCCCTGCGCACCGAACTCATCGCGTTATCGGCGGTTGATAGTGGTGTCAAAGATGTACGCGAAGCGGTGGCCAACGCCGCCGGCAAACGCGACCAGTACGGCAAAAAAACCCTGCTATTTATCGACGAGATTCATCGGTTTTCACGAGCCCAACAAGATGCCCTATTGCCCCACGTCGAAAACGGCACGGTCACGCTGATCGGTGCAACCACGGAGAACCCAAGTTTCGGCGTGGTTGCAGCGTTGTTGTCGCGCTGTCGGGTGGTGCGGCTGGAACCGCATCGGCCCGAAGATCTCAAACAACTGGCCAAGCTGGCACTCACCGACGCAGCGCGGGGCTTGGCCAAACAAGTACCCGATGTTAGCGACGACATCCTCGACCGTGTGGTCGCCGCCGCCGACGGTGATGCCCGCCGGCTGTTTACGATTTTGGAAATTGCCGTAGATCTGGCCCGGCGAGCCACCGACGCGCAGGTTGCCGCTTCCGGCGAAGTTAACGGTGTGGCGCTCGCGCCGGCAACGGTCACGGCCGCACAAGTTGCCGAAGCCGCGCAAGGCAAGAATCTACTCTACGATCGCGCCGGCGATGAACACTTTGGCGTTATTTCAGCCTTTATCAAGAGTCTGCGCGGCTCCGACCCAGATGCCGCGATGTATTGGCTGACCCGCATGCTCGAAGCCGGCGAAGAGCCCCGGTTCTTGCTGCGCCGCCTGGTAATTTTTGCAAGTGAAGATGTGGGCAATGCCGACCCGCAAGCGCTGATGGTGGCGACCGCCGCCCTACAAGCCTTTGAGTTGGTTGGGCTGCCCGAAGGCGCCCTGCCGCTGACCCAAGCCACCACCTATCTGGCGCTTGCGCCGAAATCAAATCGGGTGCTCACCGCCTACGCGGCCGCGCGCAAATTGGTCAAAGAGCATGGCAATTTGCCGGTGCCGGCCAAATTGCGCAATGCCGCGGGCATGCTTGGCGCCGCCATAGGCCATGGCGATGGCTACAAATATCCGCACGATTTTGCAGGTCACTATGTCCCTGAGGACTACTTACCCGATGCGTTAGCCCAGATCGCCGCCCCGATTTACCAGCCTAGTGATTCCGGTTTTGAACGCGAATTGGCCGCTCGCATGGCAGATCTCGCCGCCCGCAAGCGCCGTGGTAGTTAGTCCAGCTCACTGCAAGCGGTGTATTCGGTTCACAAGTTGACCGTAAGTATGGTAACTACCGTCCCCATGGTGCTGGACCCTGCTCAAGAGGAAATGTATTTAGGTATCGCGCATGCCTTGTTCATGAACCGCCTGCACGTGTTGCGGCTTACCGAGATTGTGCGGTTACAAATCCGCCCAAACCCGGAAGACCAAAACCTTGAAGTGCCAGATGCGGTCGATGCCGAGTTGATTCAACAGGCATATGACTACGTTGCGAAGTGCTTTCCATCGAGCTTTGCCAAGAAGCTCGATGCCGCACGGGCGCGCTGGATTCGGCTAGCGTAAGTTTTTTCGTTTAGTTCGCCGAGCCGGCCGGCGCGGCGGCTACGACACCACGCCGTCGAGATAGTACCAACGGTCCGCCGCCCGGACAAAGCGGCTGACCTCATGCATGATTTGCATGCTCGTAGCAGGATGGCGTTGCCGCTGCCCCGATCGTCGGACTTCGCTGTTGGCAACAAACTCAACCACGGCGTGGTCAGCATCCGATTGCTCATGCCGCACCACGGTTAAACCAAGCCAGCGCAGCCCCACCGGAAATTCAACCCGGCGCGGCCGGGTCGAGACATGCCAGGTTGCTACCAAGTACTTGGCATCCCGCGCGACGTACGCGCTGTAACGCGACCGCATCAAAGCTTCTGCCGTCGGTGCACACAGATGTTCGGCGCCTCGAATATAACGCTCACAACATGCGGCATACAGCGCAGGTAAGCCGCAGGGACAGGGCGAAGCCATTGCGGCTGGCGTCACGGTTGCCGACTCATTGTGGCTCCGCAGCGTCGGATTTAAACACGGCGGTCAGGCCGCCCAAGCGAGCGTTGGGGCTCATGACAAAACCATGGACGCGGCGGTTGGTGACGACCACGTTATGTTCATGCCACAGCGGCACGATGGGCACATCACCCGCGATGCGCTGCTGAATCTGGCCGTAGATGGCTTTGCGCAAGGTCCCATCGGTTTCCGTGCGACCTTGTTCGGTCCAGGTATCGACTTCGGCATTGCGATAGCGCCAGCGATTGCCAGCGTCGCGATTTTTATCGGAGGGAA
Source organism: Kofleriaceae bacterium (assembly GCA_018057605.1). Classification (GTDB taxonomy): domain Bacteria; phylum Myxococcota_A; class Polyangia; order Haliangiales; family Haliangiaceae; genus JABFXX01. The sequence continues at coordinate 4,085 of JAGPDK010000399.1, forward strand.
TCCGCGACGAATGAAAATACGCGAAATAAAAATCGGGCTCGGTGATATCGGCGGTCTGCATGGACGCCAACTGATATTGGCCTTTTTTGATATCGGCGAAAAATGTCGGGAATTCAAATGGCATCACATCAACCGCAATGCCCACGGTGCCAAGTTGCTCGGCGATTACCCGCGCCACCGAAACCCGAAATGCATCGGAACTGGTTTTGTAGGTTAGCGAGAACCGCGACGCCGGCCCAGCACCGTCGGGATCAGGCCAGCCAGCGCTGTCGAGCAGGCTCATGGCACGCGCGCGATCAAACCCCCAGCGCGGCATGTCAGCAGCAAAGGCCCAGTGCCCCGGCGGCAACAACCCGGCCGCCAGCACCGCGCGACCGCCAAATTTGCCGTCGATAATCGCTTGCCGATCCAACGCCAATGCGATGGCTTGGCGGACGCGTACATCTTTGAGCTTGGCGTCTTCATTGTTTAACAACAAATACGTGAGCAACAAACTTGGTGCGGTACGTACGGCCACGCGTGGTCGTTGGGCAACATCAGCAAGCAAATCCAACCGTACGCCGTTGAGCACTAGATCCGCCGAGCCGCCCGCCAGCATCAGCGCGCGCGCGGCGGGGTCCATCACAAATTTAATGGTGACCCCAGCGATCTTCGGCGCAGGGCCCCAAAAATTTGGATTCGCGCGCAATTCAACGCGTTGCTGATCATGACTGACCAACTGATAGGGCCCAGCGCCAATCGGCGTGCCTTGAGCAAAATGGCCACCCTCGGACGCTGCATGCTCGGCCACGATGCCAAAATCAAGATCACTCAAAAATGTCGCCAGCGGCGCAATCAAGTGAAATCGCACGGTACGCGCATCAACCGCTTCGACCGACGAGAAACGTTCGGCCAGATTTTTTTGGTATGGACTATCGGAACCTTTGCGCATCACGCTGGTGTAGGTCCAGGCTACATCTTGCGCGGTCACCGGCGTGCCGTCAGAAAATTTTACGTTGCTGCGCAGCACGATCTGCCAGGTCAAAGGATCGATCGGCGTCGCTGACTCGGCCAGCTCCATGCGCGGCTGCAAGTCTGCCGTATCCACGGCCGTGAGCCCGGGCGCGATCAACTTGCTGATCTTGGCGTCGTTGTTGGTCGACGTGTAACGCGGGTCGAAATTTTGCGCCACGGCATCGATCAGCACCACAATACGATCATCGGCGGTGCGCGACGTTCGGCGAGCACACCCAGCGCTCAGCGTCGCTAGGCCAACCAGCAACGCAAGGATCAAGTGGGCCCGAAAATGAAGCGAACGAGCGAACGCTCGGAGCGGGGCCAACCGAAGCGAACCAGCGAACGCTCGGAGCGGGGCCAACCGAAGCGAACGAGCGAACGCTCGGAGCGGGGCCAACCGAAGCGAACGAGCGAACGCTCGGAGCGGGGCCAACCGAAGCGAACCAGCGAACGCTCGGCGCGGGGCCAACCCAGCCGCCCAACTCGTAGTAAAGTATCGCGATGCGAAGCAGCCGCCATTTCTTGAATCCGTTGCTGGTG
>JAGPDK010000034.1 GCA_018057605.1 Kofleriaceae bacterium
CTCTTCATGGCGCGCGCTGCGGTAACCGCGGCGTGTGCAATTGCGTTGGCTGATACCGCCAGTTCCAGTGACGTCGGTTCTTGGTTCTGGTGGTAGTACGCGCTGTTTTCGACTTCGCGGATGATCCGCGCCATGGTCATGACTGCTTCGACGGGGTATTGCCCTGAAGCAGTTTCGCCCGACAGCATTAAGGCGTCGGTGCCGTCGAGCACGGCGTTGGCAACATCGGACGCTTCGGCTCGGGTTGGTCGCGGATGCGAGATCATAGATTCGAGCATCTGCGTTGCGGTGATGACGATCTTGCCGCGTTTGTTGGTCTCTTCGATGATGCGTTTTTGCCAGACCGGGACTTTTTCTGGGCCCATCTCCACGCCCAGGTCGCCACGCGCCACCATGGTGCCGTCTGAAGCATCAATAATCGACGCTAACCGGTCGAGCGCTTGCGGCTTTTCGATTTTTGAAATCACCGGAATCGACACGCCGTCGACGGTCAACAAGCGTTTGGCTTCGATGACATCCTCGGCCCGGCGCACAAATGACAAGGCAACATAGTCAACGCCGTAGCGCAAAGCAAAACCAATGTCGGCGCGGTCTTTATCGGACAGCGCCGGCGCCGTGACATCGACGCCAGGCAGGTTGATACCTTTGTTGTTTTTTAAAATCCCCCCGCTCACCACGCGCGTGGTTACTTCGGTCGCGGTGACGTTGAGCACGACCAGGCTCATATAGCCATCGTCGAGCAGAATGGCATCGCCAGGTTTTACGTCCTTAGGCAGGTCGGTGTAGCTGGTGGCTACCCGATTGACATCGCCGCTGACCGACTGGTCGGTAGTGATGGTAAATTCAGCGCCCGGGACCAGTTCAACCGAGCCGGTCGCAAAGCGCGAGACCCGGATTTTGGGGCCTTGCAGATCGAGCAACACCGCGACGGCTTTGCCGCGTTTGTCGGCCTCAGACCGAACAATCGCTAACATTTTGGCGTGATCTTCGTGGCTACCGTGGGAGAAATTGAGCCGGGCGACACTCATGCCGGCATCGATCAGCGCGCCGATGCGCTCGGGGGTGTTGGAGGAGGGACCTAACGTGCAGACTATTTTCGCGCGAGCCATGGCCTGTAGGTACACCAGATCGCACCAGCGCGGCCGACCAGTGTCCGTGAAAACACGGCAGCGTTGGGAAGATCGGCCCGCGTGGTTGCCCTATGGCATCGCGATATTCGCACCGGGCGGGTTCGCGCCATGGTGGTCCACTATCGCAGATCACCGGGTAGCAGGTGTCAACTGCGTGACAAACCCGGCGGTTGGCCCGAACTGCTGTTATTGGCACTTGCGTCGGGGTCAACCAGCCCGGTATACGCGAGCCCGATGCGAGCCCAACCTTCGATATTGAGCACAGTCGCTGTGGCATGCGCGCTGGGCGCCGGTTGCACGGTGGAGCGGCCTCAACCAAACCTGGTCGGCCAAGACATTCGGCTGACCTTCATCCACACGTCCGATATTCACTCGCGGTTGTTCCCGTACAACTTCGTGCCGAATCGCTTCGAGCGTGACTACGGGCTGTTGGCGGTCAATGCGCCCTTCGGCGGAGTCGCGCGGATTGCCACGCTGGCGAAAAATATTCGCGCCACATCGTCGCGATCCCTGTGGCTTGATTCGGGCGATTGTTTCCAAGGCGCCCCCGTCTTCAACTTGTTCAAAGGTGAAGTTGAGATGCGGGCGCTGTCGCTCGCCGGCATGGATGGTGCCGTGGTGGGCAATCACGAGTTCGATGCTGGCGTGCTCAATCTGTACCAACAGATCAATAATTTCGCGTCGTATCCATTATTGGCGGCGAACTACATTTTCGAAGATCCGGCCAATCCCCTGCATAAATCGCTGCGCGATGTAGTGCAGCCGTATCAGATTTACGATCTTGAAGGCATCAAGGTCGGGGTCATCGGCATGGCCAACACTGGGTCGCTGACCTCGATTTTTGAAGGCGGTAACTCGCTTGGCCTGCGTGCCATTGAAGACAAAATCGCAACCGAGCAATACGTACGGTTGCTGCGCCCCACGGTTGATGTCGTGGTGGTGGTGAGTCATCTCGGCCTAGATGAAGACGAAGGCCTTACGGCCAACGAAGTGGATGATCCCAACACCAAGCTGCCGCTGCAAGGCGTGGATCTCATTCTTGGTGGGCACCTGCACATCGTGACCAATCCGCCGAAAATCGTTCCTAATGATGACAAAGGCAATTCCACCGTGCTGGTGCACTCAGGCGCGTTTGCTAAATTTGTTGGACGCCTAGACGTCGTGGTGCGGGTTGGTTCTGACAACAACGATCCCGACAAGCGCAGCCGCATCACTTCGTTTGCCTACAACAACATCCCGGTCGACTCGCGCACCAAAGCGGATCCTGAAGTTGCCAATCTGTTGTTCCCGTATGGCTTAGAAATCAATCAGAAGATCGATCTCAACGGCGTGTTCGCCAACATCTCACCGCCTGGCACCGCAAAAATTACCCGCAACGACACCGGTGGTGGCGACTCGCAACTTGGCAATATGGTGGCGCGTGCGATGCAAGTGCAGACCGGTGTTGAAGCCGAGTTCTCCATCACCAATACCTTAGGCATTCGCGCCGATTTTGAACGCGGCCCGCTCAACGTGGAGCAAATGTTTAATGTGTTTCCGTTCGAAAATTACATCACCGTCATGTACCTGTCCGGCTCGGAAGTTCAGGAAACGCTGGATTTTGTGGCTCGTAAATCGGCCGAGCGTGGTTGCCGTACCCAAGCCCAAGTCGCGGGGCTTTGGTTTGACATGGTGTGCCGTAGTCAGAGCTGTCCCGACCCAGATCCGACCGACGATATTGTCCCCGTCGCCTGCGCGAAAAGTATTTACATCGGCGAAAATTGCCGGGCCGGCAATCCTGATGGGCCGATCGATCCGACCAAGTGTCGCGAGTTGCTGCCAACGGGGTTGTACCGCGTCGCCGTCAATGACTACATTTCCAAAGGTGGCTCGGGTTTTTCGACCCTCAAGCGCAACACGTCCAAACTCGACACGGGGGTTTCGTTGCGCGATGCGCTGCAAGTGTTTTTGCGCAAGCAAGCGTTGTGCGCAGACACCGCGGTTGACACCACCGCCACCTACCAAGATGCAGCCGGCACAACGGTGGCGTGTCTTGACCCGGCACCCGCAAATCAACCGGCTAGCTGTTTGGTGAAAACTCGCTACGGCGCAATTCCGTGCCTTGGTAATGCAATGGACGTCGGTCCCGAAGCCCATGATGGCCGCATTCGGCCGCTGTTTGAGTGAGATGGATCATGAAAGCTAATCATTACTTCGCCGGAATTTTCGCTAACCAGCATCGCTTTGACAAAAGGTCAAAGCTGCTGGTTAGCCTCGATCGTACAAGGGACTTGCCCGTCCCTTCTGCCGCCGACAAGTCGCCGGCATTCAACCCACCGCACGTTACTCGCGCGCTTTTTTCTTGGATCACTCATTGGCCGATCCTGGTTAGTAGTCTGCTCGCAGCGTTGGCTGGCGGCCTAAGTGCATGCACCGAAACCTTGCCAGGCATCACCGGCACTCAGTCGCTGCGCGTTGAACTACTCACGCCAGCCAATCCCGGCACGGTCGATGTCCGGTTACCGGACACTGCGCGTAGTGTGCAAGTTAAAGTGTCGGCCATCGGGCCGCAAGGTGAACTCGACACCAGCGTCTCGCGTGATGTTGCGGTGTATGCGCAGTTTCTCGCCACGCTGACCCCGGCCCTCGGTGGCTTGCCGTTGGCAAAGGTCACGTTGGTCAACGGTGTGTCGGCGCCCACCACCGTCATGTTGCCGCCGGTCTTCGGTGCCACCACGTTATGGATTGAAGATAGCCAGGGTGATGCAGCGACGTTTGCCAGTGGCACCACCCCCGCCCTGTGGTTTCGTGATCCGTTCATCGTCGACTTTCAGAAGCCCGCCGACGAAAATAGCGTTGGCGCGCTCACGGTGTCACCGCTGGAAGATAAACAGATTAGGATTTCAGGCAGTCGCAACGGCGCGAATGGCAAGTTGCTGGTGACCAGCGTATTTTCGCAAGGCTACACCGTCTCGGATGTCATCTGCGCCAACGCTGCTGGTGCCCCGCCATGTACAACCGGTGACTACGATCATGCGTTGGTGTTTTCGTTCTCGCGACCCAAAGATCTGGCTGGCCGCGCGGTCCAAGTTGGCCAATTTGTTTCCGGCTTCACGGGTGGGGTGGCCGAGTTTAATGGCCTCACGGAATTGTCGTTCCCGCAAACCTTAGTGGACGGCGAGCCCGACGTTAACGTTGCGCGGCTGCCGGCCGCGACCGCCGTTGAACCGGCGTGGTTCGTGACCGAGAAGTTTAAGTTTGAACGCAACGAAGCGGCGCCGATCTTTACCACTGGCGCGCTGCTGTGCCCAACCGATGCCGACTATGACAAATATAAACAATGGAAAATCGCCATCGTGACTACCGTTGGAGTTGAGCCAAGCTGCAGCAACAAAAGCTCCATCTTGAATGTCATCAGCACGGGATTCACGTTTGATCCCGCCGCTAAAGTTGGCAAAAAAATGAAAGTTACGGGCATCTTGCGGCCGGTTAGTGTTGGGTCCTTCAATGTTTGGATCATCTATCCGCGCGATGAGTCCGATATCTCGGTGCTCAATTGATGCGCGCAACCGCTGTGCCACTCGCTCAAACTCCTGCATCCATGCCTTATCCCGCTCCTACGACCACTTGTGGAGGATTTGTGAACCGCTCTGAGAAGTCTGTTTTCCGTAAAACGTTTTTTGCCGCTGCCTTTACCATGCCCTTGGCGTTTGCCAGCGTTGCGCTAGCGCAGCCTGCAACTGGTGATGTGGCCGTGCCAGCTGCTGATCCGCAGCCAACTGCGGCAGTTGATGAAGCAAGACTCAACGAGCTGGTCGACCGCCGTGTCGCCAAGCTGCTCGAAGAACGGGCGGCCAAAGCTGCCGCTGAAGATGCGGCCAAAGCGGCTGCGGAAAAAGACAGCAAGCCGATCGAAAGCAACGGCACAGGCGAGTCGGGCGGCAATGGCGTTGTCGACGTGCGCTTGAACTTCACGTGTGGCCACGAAAACGTGCTGGTCAAGCCGGGCGAAACGATTCCAAGCATCCCAGGCTTCCGCTGCGGTGTGCCAAAAAGTCCAGCTATCTTGTTTTTCGATAACTACGATACCCGCTTCAACGGGTTCGAAAATCTTGATCATCAAGTGATGTACAAGCAGGTCCGCAAAGGCCATATTGAGGCCGAAGGCGCCTTGGTGTTGCGCACCCAAATCGCCCAAGACCAGCCGTATTTCGACGACGGTGGTTCGTATTTGACGGTGGCGTGGTGGCAAGATGCCAAACAAAAATCCGGCAAGCGTATTCGCTTCACCGGCTTTCCTAACAGCTCGGATCGCTTCCGGCTTGGTTACAGCTACCGACTGTCGTGGGGCGGCAACGAAGATTTTCAACGCGGTCGGCAAAAACCGCCTGGCTTCAAAGTGCAATACGATGATGACAAAACGTATGCGTTTGTTGGAGTCAAAACCTCGCTCTACCTTGATCCAGAAACCAAAGAAGAACTGGCCACATCAGCCGTCCTTGCTGGTGCCGGTGTCGATATCTCCGACATGGCCCGCATCGAAATCAACGGTGGTTATTTTGCGCGCGGCAACAATGAGCTGCAAGACGTAACCCGTGAACCGGTGCAACTGTTCGGTGCTTCGGCCCAGCTGTCGCTGCACAAAGGTATGCCGGTGCAAAGCTCAATTGATTACCGGCTTTACAAGTTTGACGCTGACCGCGCGATTCAGTTCTTTCAGCGCGCCAAATACCCAGGTGGCTTGTCGTGGTTGCTCATGACCGAAGCGACCTTGCTGGGCCAAACCCTCAAGGATCCTGAAAAGACAGGATCGACTACGATTCAATTTGCTACGGCTGGCGACGTGAACATCCGCGTGATGCTCAATCGCATTCGCCTGCGTTTTGATGCCCAGTATCGCAGCCTCGAATATGTGTTGCACTCGGTGCCGAGCTTGCCTACGTATTCGGCGTTCCCGAAAGAATACACCCCAGGTGGCGACATCTTCGCCGCCGCAGGGATCGACAAAAACTGGAATGACTCCCTCACCATTGGCCTGCAAGCCGGTGTGGAGCGGCCCGCGATTCTGACTACGCCAGCGAGTATTCCTGGTGGCAGCACCTCGGCACCTGGCAAAACCACCGCAGTGATTCGCAGCATTGACCGGATCACCGTGTTGCCAGTGGGCGAGTCGGCGGTGCCGATGTTTGCGCTCAAACTGACCGGCCAAATTGATTTTGCCAAATACTTCGCGGTGGTTGGTAATGCGTTTTTCACCTATGACGGCAATCAGACCCGGTTGTTACGAGACGATAATGAAGGGCTGTTCAGTTACGAGTTTGGTAACTTCAATCAGTTCGGTTTTAATCTAACGTTGCAGGCGCGCCTCTGATTGTAGACTTAAAATACCGTAACATAGTCATGGCCTGCTCGTTTGAGCAGGCCTTTTTTGTTGTCAAAGATTGTATCAATTACAGGATGTTGGGATGTTTTTTTGTCTTCGATTGTCACAGTTTGTTCTATAAAAAACTATAATATCTAATTGAGTCCAAAACAGACTCATTGCAGTTAGTAGTTTATGTTACAATACGCGAAGTTCTGTATCATTCAATGCGTCTATTTTACGTGAAAATAGCGAGATATCGTGTTGCTTGACCCGAGAGTGGTCGAGCCCGGGATAGAATAATGGCTCGAATCGTATGTTTGTCCGTCTGCTTGCATCCATCTTTCGAAGCGCGCCAGGTGCTGCGATTCGGCGCGTTGCTCAAGCAATCGGCAAGCGGTTACGCAGCGGATTCAAGTATATAAATTCGGTTGGAATTTCACTGGTGACCGGAGTGGCTTGTCAGTCGGGCATGGCACCCAAAGTCGAGCCCGTCCCAGATCAGGTGAGCGTACTCGATGACAGTATCGTTGCATCGTTGGCACCAACCGAACCGCGATCACTTGGGAACTTTCATGTAACCTTTTATTATGTGATTGGTGAGGATGAGGTCGGCTCCAAGCATGGCGTTGACAACGCTGCGGATCCAGACGCCGAAGCTGCGCAAGATCCAGTTTTAGACAATTCAGTCAATTTTGCTGGGATCGCAGCGAACGATCGAGTCACGCTTTTCGCAGGCGGCACTGACTGCGCGCCCATTGCCAACGTTTCGAATGAATTCGCTTCAGAGATTGAGATGCAGGGTACTGGCAAGCTGCGTGATGGCCGGGTCGTGAATATTTGGGGGCCGTGCGCATGTGAACACTCGCCATGCTACCGTGTCACCGGCAATCAATGGGGCACGGCTGGTTCCGGCCGGTCGCTTGCGCCATTTCGAACCGTGGCGGTTGATCCTAAAATCGTGCCGCTCGGAACTCTGTTATTTGTTCCAGCACTCGAAGGCCGGCGGATGCCAGGCCGGGCGCCTTGGGGCGGGTTCATTCATGACGGCTGCGTTGTGGCGGATGACACTGGTGGCGGCATCGATGGCCATCAGCTCGACTTTTTTGTTGGCCGGAAATCGTATTATCGGGCGCTGTCATCGCGCGGCGGCTCCCATGCCTGGGCCCGCTCGGCCGAGGTTTTTGACGGCTCCAAGCAGTGCGATCGCAAAGGCGGCAAAGTTAATCGCACGGCGCCCGAGACACTGTAACGCAACGCGGGGAAGCGTCGCGTAGCGTTGCAGCGCGCTGTATTGCAGAGACCTCGCGACTCCTATTTGCGCGCCAACAGCACGCGTGCGGCTTCGATTCGGACTTGGCCGCTAGCGTCGGCCAGCGCGGCTACTAAACCAGCGGTGACCACGCGACCCATGCGATGCGCGGCTGCGGCCGCAGCGCGTTGGTCGGCGGTGAGTGTTCGTTCGGATACAAATTTACCTAACGCGGCAGCGCCACGGCTGTCGTCATACATAGCTAAATCGGTGGCTGCCGACAAGCGATCGTCAAATTCTGCGGACGCTTCGAGAATGCTGGCAAAAACCGCGAATGCCACCGTGGTTTGGGCCGGGTCTTTGCGAGTCGCGTTGGCGAGTGCACGGGCCGCGGCCAGGCGTACGGCAGGATGTGGGTCTTGCGTCATTTCGGTATAAAAGGGCAGGGCCGCGGCATCGCCGATGGCCCGCGCTGCAACATTGATGGCGCCTGCGCGTGCCGCGTAGTTTTCCGCTTTGCGGGCCCGTTCAAACACCGCGAGCACCAAGGTTTGGTCTTTGCTGGCCATCGCGGTGACCGCAGCGAGTGCAACTGTGGTGTCGTCGTCTTGGGCCAGCGGCCGCAGCAGATCATCGGCGCCGGTCGCTTTGGCTAACTCAATTGCGCCCAATCGAGTGGCCAGGCCTTCGAGCGAGAGCTGCGCCCGTGCCAACTCCGTGAGGTCGAGTTTGAGTTTGTGGGAGGTAACGATTTTAGCTAGGGCGACGGCGGCCGCACCGCGCACGCCGTCGTCCTTGTCGCGCAGCCGGCCGCGCAGCGTATCGACCGAGTCAGCATCGTCGAGCTGGCTAAGCCAGCGGATCGCCGCGCGGCGGGCGCCGGGATCGCGATCGGTTGCGGCAGCGCGTAGGTCAGCGAGGGCCGATTTGCCGACTTTTTTGCCAACGCCATTGATCGCGATGCGGCGCACTGCCGGGTCGTCGTGGGTGAGCATGTTTTCAGCGATCAGCGCAGCGTCGGGATGCGAGTTGATCACCGCGACGGCCGCGGTGACCGCCACTTGCGGATCTTTGTCGTAGAGCGCCGCATATACTTTGTCGGCCAGCGCTTCGAGATGGGCTTCTTCCACGCCTGCGACGGCCGCCATGCGAACGCGTGGCGCGGGGGAATTGAGGCCTTGCGCCAAGGTTGCTTGCGCCAGCTCGCGCAGGAACGCAACGTCGTCGCCGCGGCGGTGGCGCTGATAGGCGGCGTAGGTATCGGTCATTGCCGCGGCGTCGCCCAGCGCCAGCTCGGCGCGCAGCTTCATGCGCCAAGCGTCATCGTCGCTCGCGTTGTGTTCGATGGCGGTATTCGCGGCCTTGCGGCTGGCGGCATAGTCACCTGCTTCGTAGTGGCTCACCGATGCGCGGACCGTCGCTGAAGCACAGCCGGCGATGCCTGACCCCGATAGGCCGATGAATAACGTCGCGACAAACCAGGACCGCCGCACAAAGATTTTCATAATGCCGATTGTGACTCAGGTGCTCGGGCGACGCCAGTGCTTGTGGTTTTTCGTGTGGGTTCGATCCGGCCCGGCCCGTTGCGGGTTGTTGCGGCGCCCTCAGGTCGCCGACGTATTCTTCTTAAACTCGTTTCCGAATCCTGGCCCCGGCGCGGTGGGCAGTATGCTAGCGTGGCACCGTGTTTCCAGCGGCGCTACTGTTTGATCTCGATGGCACCTTGGTTGATTCCGAACGCGAATCGGCGGAAGCCATGGCTCGGGTGTATGCCAACCAATACGGCGTAACTATTAGCCAAGCTGATCGCGACTATGTGATTGGCCGCTCGTGGGTTGCCATTTACCAACGCATGCAGGAGCTGTATCCCAGCGTCGTGTTGTCGCGGGCTGACTTGATCGCGGCGGTTGCGGTTGTCCGCGAGGATGTGTTTACCGAAAGCGGGATTACCATCTTGCCGGGCGCACGCGAGCTGTTGGAGCGCAGTGCTGGCATGCGGCGAGCGTTGGTGACCGGCAGTTCACGCGTCGAAGCGGCCCAAGCGCTCAAGCATTTAGGCGACCACGCGCGCTTTGATGTGGTGATGGCCGCTGAAGATGTTGAGCATTCCAAACCTCACCCCATCGGCTATTTGCAGGCGGCTGCCGCACTCGGCGTGGCACCGGCCGAATGCGTGGTGATTGAGGATTCGCAGGCCGGCATCGCGGCTGGGCGTGCTGCCGGTTGTACGGTTGTTGCGGTCGCGGCTGGTAATTTTGCGCAATGGGATCAGTCCGGGGCCGATCATCTCGTAGCTACGCTTGACGTCTTGACGCCTGAATGGCTCGCCAGCTGCATGGGTATTGGTTTCCATGCTAGAAATCGCTAGTGCAGCTGCCAGCGCGCGTCACCGTCTATGAAGTGGGCCCGCGTGACGGGCTACAAAATGAATCGCGTCAGGTGCCTACGGCCGACAAGATTGCGTTTATTGACGCGCTCAGCGACGCCGGCCTGCGCCACATCGAAATCACTAGTTTTGTTAGTCCCAAATGGATTCCGCAGCTGGCGGATTCGGCCGAAGTGGCGCGTGGCGTCACCCGTCGCGACGGCGTTCGCCTATCTGCCTTGGTGCCAAATCGGCGTGGGCTCGACGGCGCCATGGCCGCCGGGATGAAAGAAATTGCAGTCTTTTTGTCGGCTTCGGAAACCCACAACAAGAAGAACGTCAACAAAAGTATCGCCGAGACGCTCGCGGCGTTTGAAGAAGTCGTACCGCCAGCGCTGGCTGCTGGCATGACCGTGCGCGCTTATGTTTCGACGGTGTTTGGCTGCCCATACGAAGGCGATGTGGACACCGCGCGGGTGCTGGCGTTGACCCGCGAGCTGCGTGCGATGGGCGTGTACCAAGTGTCGTTAGGCGACACCATTGGCGTTGCCAATCCGCGCCAAGTTGAACGCGTGTTGGCCCAGGTGTTGGCGCAAGAGCCGGGCGATGCAATTGCCGTGCACTTTCATGACACTCAAGGCACCGCGTTAGCGAATTGTTTGGTGGCGCTCACCCAAGGTATCACCACGATTGATTCGGCGGCCGGTGGCCTCGGTGGCTGTCCTTATGCCCCGGGCGCATCAGGCAATTTAGCAACCGACGATTTGGTCGCGATGCTCGACAGTATGGGCATTGAAACCGGCATCAATCTCGACAAGTTGGTGGCCGCGTCGCGGCAGATTGCGGCCTGCGTTGGCCACGAATTACCTTCGAAGTATCTCAAGGCCCATGTCGGCAAACAGGCGCGATCGCGGCGGCGATCTGAGATGGGCCCGGCGTAACCCGTTGAGGTGGCGACGAGTTGTCGTTACCAGCCGGATCAGCGACGGCCAACAAATGATCTCCAAATACCGCGTGACGCCAGGCGTGATCGGTTGAATGCTGGCAATGTGTCGATCTAGGCTCGCCGCATGTCAGACTTACTGCGAGTTGAGCGTCGCGATCACGGTGTTGTTTGGATTACCATTACGCGGCCCGAAGCGCGCAACGCGTTGTCGCGCGCGCTGAATGTCGAGTTGCAAGAACTCGCACTTGAATTGAGCGAAGATCGTAACGTGCGCGCCGTGGTGATTACTGGGGCTGGCGACAAAGCGTTCAGTGCGGGTGCCGATCTTAAAGAACGCCGCGGGGTATCGGCCGACGACACCGGGCCCTATATCAATGCTATCAGTCGAGCGATTGGCAACATTGGCGATCTGCGCTGCGTAACGATCGCGGCGATGAATGGTTCGGCCTACGGCGGCGGGTTGGAATTGGCGTTGGCATGCGATTTCCGCATTATGGTCGAAGGCAGCGAAGTCGGCCTTACCGAAGTGCGGTTAGGCATTATGCCTGGCGCCGGTGGTTCGGTCCGCTTGCCGCGCTTGATCGGCGAAGCCCACGCCAAAGAACTTATCTTGTTGGGTCGCCGGATTTCGGCGCAACGTGCGTACGAAATTGGCTTGGTCAACCAAGTCGTGGCACCCGGCGGGTTGCAAGGCGCGGTCGATGCTATGCTTGTTGAATTGCGCGGATGTGCGCCGCTGTCGGTGCGCGCGGCCAAAGCGTCGATTGAGCGAGCCGCTGAAGGTGATCTGGAAACCGCATTGCGGGTCGAGCGTGAGTGTTACGATCAAACACTTTACAGCGACGACCGCAACGAAGGCCTGGCGGCATTTGCCGAGGGGCGGCCACCTAGTTTCACGGGTCGGTAATCGTGATGGTTGATTGCGACGGGCCTCCCCGCCGCATGCTCGGCAGGTAACGCATGCCCACTGTGGCGACAGCGCACATAGCGCCGCCGCGTGGCTGCGTCGTGCGGCAATTGCGGCGGTTTGGGCGTTGGCTTGGTACGTGCTCTAGGTTGGGTTTGGGTTCTGTCCAGAGGAACCGTCGACGCGCATGCGTCAGAAAGCCCGATCTATGAATCGCTCTCCGTCATTGTTGTGCTCGCGTTCGCGTTCGGTCGGCCAGTTGGCCGCCTTGAGCGCCATTATGCTGCTGGCCTCGGCTTGCGGCGACAATCGCGGTGGCAGCAACGTGGATGCGCCGGTCTTTGTCGATGCCGTCGTCAATAATCCACGCAACCCGAATGGCTTGGGCCCAGCACCGGTAAACATCGGCCCACCCACCGACCTCACACAGGCCGGGGCCTATGTGCTGATGGCGAAGACTGGCATCACCAATGTTGCCGGGTCGGTGATTACCGGTGGCCACCTGGGCCTAAGTCCTGCACCCGCCGGTGCACTCACTGGCTTTAGCGAAACGGCGGACGCGTCAGGGCTGTTTTCAACATCGCCATCGGTAGTGGCACCAGGTAAAATCTATACGACCGGCAATACGTCGCCAACGCCAAGTAACTTAACCACGGCCGTACTCAGCATGCAGGCCGCGTACACCGACGCCGCAAGTCGCACCAACCCGGACAAGCTCAATCTGTCAGACGGCAATCTTGCAGGGCTGACGTTGGCGCCTGGCTTGTACCGCTGGGGATCGGTGGTAACGATCGGGGCCGACATCACCCTCGCTGGCGGAGCCAACGATGTTTGGATCTTTCAGATTTCAGATAAGCTGATTTTAAGCACTGCCAAGGCGGTGATTCTCAGCGGGGGCGCCCAGGCCAAGAACGTTTTCTGGGTGGTCGCCGGCCAAGTTACGATCCACGCTAACGCCCACTTCGAAGGCGTCGTGTTCGCACAGACCGGCATCACCATCCAGACCAATGCATCATGGACCGGGCGCGGGCTCGCACAGTCACTGGTGGCGATAGACGACATCCGTATTACCGCGCCGTAACTACGCCGCCAAGCGCGCAAGGCGATGTGAACGAAGCGAACAGCTGGCATAAATTGGATGTGCCACTTGTGGTGCAGGCCGCTGCGACGGCCGGAAAAAATTCGCAGCGGCATGGGGCCCAAGACCCGCGTTGATGTTCATGAAGCGCGATCGTCACAAAGTCCACCCGCCGCGCGGGTTGTGGTGGCGAGATGTGGCGCCAACCCTGGTAGCGCAGGGATCAGGTGTGGTTATTGGTGGGGCGTTGAAGCAAGTCAGTGCGGGTGTAGGTACCTGCATTCGCCGCTGGCCGACAACCTGAATTCGTTTCGCACGTCGCAACCCACCCGCCCGATCGATCTGCGGGCATCAGCGGTTTGCCCTCGGTGTCGAGCTGCGACAGCGGCGCAACCAGGCCGCGACCGCAACCCGACTTGGTCCACGATCTGCAATGTCCTGACGGTATGCCGTTGATTCGCCAATTCCTGCAAAAGTTTGGATACGTCAAACTAGCTGATTTTGGGCTGTTGTTGGATGCCGACGAACGCATCGTAAGTGTTCAGGAAAGCAGCTTGATCGATGCCTCGGGCCGGCGCGTGGTGGGCTGGCGAGTCAGCGATCTTGGTCCCGCAGATTTACCAACGTGGCCGGGGCCTGCCTCCCCGGGTGTAGCGACCCTAGCGGCAAATGCATCATCGCGTGTGCTGCCTGCACACACCGCCGCACCCGCGGTCGCGCATGCCGTCGCCCACGTTTGCGAAACACCGGACGAAGATGAATGGGAATGGACGATTGCGTTGGCGCGGGCCCAGCATCGACCGAACCAAGCCGCGAGCCTGCGTGCCGAACCGCAACCTGATGCGTCGCGGCGCGTGGCGGTATCGGAACGGTTGGAAATGCCTCGGCGCAATCGTGTGCAACCCGTGCCGCCGCCAGTTAATGTTCAGCCGAGCGTGCCGTTTTTTATCGCAGACACGTTAGTGCAACCGGTGGTGGCTGCGAGTTCGGCGCAGCCCACCGCTGCAACCGCACGGCCGTTGCTGCATCTCGTGCCGCCTGGGCAAATGCTGCCGGCCACGCTTGTAACGCCAGCACCGCCAGCACCGCCGGCACCGCCGGTCAGGCCAATGACTTCCGTTCGGATGGCATCGGTGATGTCGACCGTTGTGCCAGCGCGGCCGGCAGCGCGGTCAGAACCGCCAGCTGCGCCACCGTCGCGACCGCCTCGGTTAGCGCAACAGCCAATTTCTAACGTGAATGCTGCGTCACCGCATCGATTCCCGGCAGGCACCGAGCCAGTAGATCCGGTCGCGCTACGGGCGAAACTTGCACAACCACTGCCACCGCCCGTGCCACTGCCACGGCCACGAACCTCCACGTTAACGTTGTGCGTAACGCGGGGCTAAGGACTTTTGCATAAATTACAAACGCTTCTTTGTGCCGATCCATCGCGACTGGCCGCGTTGCGCGTCAGTCACATACCGACGGGTATGCGCCTTCCTCGCGCCTTGCCATGCGCGTGGCTCGACCCAAATATTGGCTCAGTAATTCATGTACAAGTCCTAACGCCATGGCCGGCCATGCTAGCTTGTCGGCGTGGCACTTTGGTTCGCTGCTGTTTTGGGCCTGATTCAAGGTCTCTCTGAGTTCATTCCAGTATCGTCGACGGCACACCTGCGTATCGCTCCCGAGTTGTTCGGTCAAGTTGACCCCGGTGCGGCCTACACGGCAGTGATTCAACTCGGCACGTTGCTGGCATTGCTGGTGTATTTCGCCAAAGATCTGTTTGGTTTGGCGCGTGGTTCGCTGACCCACCCCAAAGGCCCTGAGGCTCGACAGGTGTTGTTGTTGGCCTTGGCGACGCTGCCCATTGTGGTTGCTGGCCTGACCTGTAAGCACTATATCGAAGGGCCGTTGCGCTCGCTTTATGTTATCGCTGCTACGCTAATCGTCGTCGGTATTGCCATGTGGCTGATCGATCGCTGGAGCTGGCAACGCGCGGCTAACGGCACGCTTCTGCGCACTATTGCGATGTTGCGACCGTCGGATGCTTTGATTATTGGTGTGGCCCAAGCGATGGCCTTGGTGCCTGGCGTTTCGCGATCAGGGGCCACCATTTGTATGGCTTTGATCATCGGCATGCAGCGCCGCGAAGCCGCCCGTTTTTCGTTTTTGCTGAGCATTCCGGCTATCGGCGGTGCTGGTCTGTTGGAACTCAAACCTGCGCTCAAGGCCTTAGGCCCTAATCTCGGAGCGGCAATGCCGGCGCTGCTGGTCGGCACATTGGTGGCGGCCGTGAGTGGATACATCGTTATTGCGTGGTTATTGCGATGGCTCAGTTCGCATCGCTTAACCTCATTTGCAGTGTATCGATTGTTTGCAGGTGTTGCGTTGCTGGTCGCGTTAGCCCTCGGTTGGGTTCAGGCCATGGAGCCGCCTACGCCGTCGGCAGTAGCTGTGCCGACAAGCGTTCCAGCAGCATCGCGATAGGCCCCGTATCTAACTTGAGCCGCGCTGGGTTCACAACCAGACGCGTCGAGACTTGGCTTACCGTATCGATTTCAACCAAACCGTTTTGCTTGAGGGTTTCGCCGGTTTGCGTGATGTCCATGATGCGTTCGCATAAGCCTGTAAGGGGGCCGAGTTCGATGGCGCCCGAAAGCTTGATGATTTCCGCGGTAAGTCCGCGTCGGGCCAAGTATGCGGCGGTGGTTTTGGGGTACTTGGTTCCGATGCGCAAGTGAATTTGCGACCGCTCGTCGACGGGCGCATCGCCGCGCTCGGCAATAATCATGCGGCACTTGCCGATGCCAAGGTCGAGCGGTTGGTACAAATCGCGGCCTTCTTCGTCGAGTACGTCACTGCCCGCGATGCCAATGTCGGCGGCACCGTGTGCGACGTAGGTTGGCACATCAGAGGAGCGCAAGACCAATACGCGCAGGTCACCGCAATCATGGACCAGCCGGCGCGAGCTGCCCATCACCGGCGATAAATCGTAGCCGGCTGCAGCAAACAACACGGCGGCCTCTTCGATAATTCGCCCTTTGGGCAACGCAACAATAATTGGCATCGTGCGATTACTCTTTGACGCGGCGAATTTTGGCGCCGGCACCACGCAGTTTTTTCTCGATTGATTCGTAGCCACGGTCGAGGTGGTAGACCCGCAACACTTCGGTTTTGCCTTGGGCTACCAAGCCTGCCAGAATCAAACTGGCCGAAGCGCGCAAGTCGGTGGCCATCACTGCGGCGCCGGTGAGTTTGGAACCACCACGGACCACGGCGACCCGGCCGCTGATTTGAATATCTGCGCCCATGCGCCCCAGTTCGGGTACGTGCATGTAGCGGTTTTCGAAAATCATTTCTTTGATCACCGACTGGCCTTTGGCAATACAGGCCATCACCATAAATTGCGCTTGCATGTCGGTTGGAAAACCGGGATGTGGTTGCGTGGTGATATCGACGGCAGAAAGCTCTCGGGTGGCTTTGACCCGCATGCCATTGGGTTCGCTGGTCACGGTAACGCCGGCGGCGCGCAACTTGGCAACCACGGCTTCAAGGTGTTCAGGTTGGGCTCCCACCAAGAGCACATCGCCATGCGTCATTGCGGCGGCCACCGCGAATGTGCCGGCTTCAATGCGATCCGGCATGATCGAGTGCTCAACCGGTGACAAATCGTCGACGCCATCGATAGTGATGACCGGCGTGCCGGCACCGCTAACTTTGGCCCCCATCAAGTTCAAGACGTTGGCTAGTTCAATAATTTCTGGTTCGCGTGCGGCGTTTTCGATTATCGTGCGGCCCTTGGCAAGCACGGCCGCCATCATGAGGTTTTCACAGCCGGTAACGGTTGGTACATCTAACATAATGGTCGCGCCGCGCAGCCGTTTGCATTCGACATCGACATAGCCATGTTCGAGCGTAATTTTGGCACCCATCGCGGCAAGGCCTTTGAGATGTTGGTCAATCGGGCGAGCCCCGATCGCGCAACCCCCAGGTAGCGAAACCCGGGCTTTGCCGTAGCGCGCGACCAGCGGCCCCATCACCAAAAACGATGCGCGCATGGTTTTTACCAAGTCATACGGCGCTTCGAGTTTGGGTTTTTTCTTACCGCTGGGCGGTGCGATGGTCATAGTGCGCGTGCCTTCAACATCCCAACCGAGCCGGCGCAACAATTTGGCCATCGTGGCCACATCTTGCAACTGCGGCACATTTTTAAGTGTGCTGGTGCCCGACGGCAGTAACATGGAGGCAAACAGGGGAAGCGCTGCGTTTTTAGCACCGCTGATTTTGATTTCGCCAGCGAGTCGCGACCCGCCTTCGACGATGATTTTGTCCATAAGAGCCTTTCAGGCGTATCACGAATTGCTTGCTACAACGCGGCAACGGGACGGTTCATTGCATCGCGCGGTGACACAGATCGCTCCGCCGCGGGCATGTGAGCGCGTGCAATCCTGGTGCAACTCGGCCATGCAGGTTGCGGCCGCTCACGGAAAATGGCCTAATCGCGCTGTGGGACCCGTGATGACGCCAGTGCTGCTAGCTCTCCTTCAAGCGGCGCCGCCTGAGGCCCGCGCCGCGTTGCGCGCAGTGCCCGATTTGGAAGCCGCAGTGACAGCGCTGGTGGTTGAAGGCACGGTGGCCTGGCCGGGCTTACGCGTCAGCCCCGAGGCAATTGCTAGCTTCGTTGGCCGGCATCTCACCGCGGCCGATGCAACCGACGATATCTTGGGCGGCTTGCGCGGCGCCGATCTGTATTTGGCCGCAGCGTGTGCCGGTGGTGATGCGACGGCTATCGGCATGTTCGATAAGCTCATGATGGGCGAAGTCGAGATTGCGTTGGCCCGCATGCGGATTACCGGCGCTCGGCTCGCTGATGTCAAACAACTGGTACGCCAGCGTTTGTTTGTCGGAAACACTGGAGGCACCGGCAAGATCGTCGAGTATGCTGGCCGCGGCGATCTGCGGCGTTGGGTCCGGTCGGTCGCGGTGCGCACTTGTCTCAATGAACTGCGACGCAACAAACGAGAAATTCTGATCGACGATCAAGTGTTGGCGCAAAATGCGGTGGCTGGCGACGACCCGCAAATGCAGTACATGAAACAAACCTACGCTAGCGAGTTTAAGCAGGCCTTCACAATTGCGCTGGCCGGTTTGGGCGCACGCGAGCAAACCTTGCTGCGCTATCATCATGTTGACGGCCTCAATATAGATGAAATCGGCGCAATTTATCGCGTGCATCGGGTAACTGCGTTTCGCTGGCTTGAAAAGGCCAAAGAGCAGTTGGTTAAAGTCACCCACGAACAATTGCGGGCCCGGCTCAAAGTCACAGCGGGCGAACTCGACAGTGTGTTGCGCATGATTCAATCGCAAGTGCATTTGTCGTTGATTCGGAACCTCGGCGGGCCGTCGGACCGGATTGAAAATGACGCGCTTGAACCGCCCGAACCGGTGGCCAGCGACGAAGCAATGGAACTAGACCTAAGTGAGCTTGAAGAAGTGCTGACATGAAACCCTGGCGCGACAATGTGGGTGAGGTCGGGCTAGCAGCACTGTTGTTGGCGGTCGTGGTGATGATGATCGTGCCGATGCCTACGCTGGTACTCGACGCGTTATTGGTCGCAAATATTGCGATTGCGGCCTTGTTGTTAATGGCAGTGCTGTTCACCCAAGCGCCACTGCGATTTACGATTTTCCCGACGCTGCTAGTCATTACCACCTTGTTTCGAGTTGGGCTCAATGTCTCTACAACACGCTTGATCCTCAGCACCGGAGATGCCGGCGCGGTAGTGCGCGGGTTTGGCCAATCGGCGGCGGCTGGCAACGTCATTGTTGGCTTGGTCATCTTTGCCGTGATCACGGTCGTACAATTGTTGGTGGTGGCGCGCGGCGCGGAGCGCGTAGCGGAAGTCTCAGCGCGCTTTGCCCTTGACGCGATGCCAGGCAAACAACTTGCAATCGATGCCGATGTGCGTAGCGGCGCCATTGATGCCGCGACCGCGCGTGATCGGCGCGAACAGCTCGACCGCGAGTCGCAACTCATGGGCGCTATGGACGGGGCGATGCGCTTCGTTAAAGGCGACGCAGTTGCCGCCATTGTTATCGTTTTGGTGAATCTGCTCGGCGGTTTGGCCATCGGCATCGCCGTGCACGGCATGTCGCCGAGCAGTGCCATGCAAAAGTATTCAGTGCTTTCGGTCGGCGAAGGCTTGTTGGCGCAAATACCGTCGCTGGTGAGTGCAGTTGCCGCAGGCATTTTGATCACCCGGGTGGCTGGGGCGTCATCGCAAGGCAGCACGTTGGGTGGCCAACTGCTCAGCCAATTGTTTGGTGCATCGCGCGCCTTAGCCGCTACCGCGTTGGTGTTGTTCGGGTTGGCGCTGATGCCCGGCATGCCGATCGCACCTTTCGCTGGCTTAGCGGTGCTTTTTGCCATCGCCTGGTGGTTTACCCAGCGTGCACCGGCGCTGCCTTCGGTGATCTCG